>JBIOEK010000163.1:0-7900 GCA_044445925.1 Hyphomicrobiales bacterium | reverse complement strand
TCTCGACGCCCTGCCGCATCAGCTCTCGGGCGGGCAGTTGCAGCGCGTGGTGCTGGCGCGCGCCTTGGTGCTGAAGCCGAGCTTCCTCGTGGCCGACGAACCGGTATCGATGCTCGATGTCAGCGTCCGCGCCGGAATCTTGAACCTGTTGCGCGACCTCAAGGAGCGCCTCGGCCTCACCGCCTTCTACATTTCCCACGACCTGACCTTGGTGCGCTATGTCTGCGAACGCAGCCTCGTCATGTATCTCGGCAAGCTGGTCGAGGACGGTCCGACCGGCGAGGTCGTCAACCGCCCGGCTCATCCCTATACGCAGGCGCTGATCAAAGCGGTGCCGCGCCCGCGCGTCGACCAGTCGCGCGACGAGCTCCCGATCTCGGGCGCCATCGGCGATGCCTCGAACCCGCTCTCGGGTTGCCGCCTGCGCGATCGCTGCCCCTACGCCTTCGCGCGTTGCGCCGAGGAGGAGCCTCTGCTGAAAGAGGTCGCGCCCGGCCATCGCGCCGCCTGCCATCTGCATGAACGATCCGACGCCTGAAACCGCAACGCCTTCGGGGGAATAGCCGAATGGACTACACCGTCGCCGCCGTCGACCGCGCCCTCAAGCTTCTCGAAACCGTGGCCGAAAGCCCGAACATCGGCTTAACTGACCTGGCCCGCCTCACGGGCACCACCAAGACGCTCGCCTTCCGCATGGCCTCGACGCTCGAGGCGCGGGGCTATCTCTTGAAGGATCCGACGACGCGCGCCTACACGCTCGGCTATAAGCCGCTCTATCTGAGCGAGCGCATGCAGCATGAATCGCCGCTGCTGCGCATCGCCGAACCCTATCTCGACGATCTCGCCCGGCGAACCCGCGAGAATGTCAGCCTCACGGTGCGCGAGGACGACCACACCGTCTGCATCGCGCTTCGTCAATCGCCGCAGCCGCTCCGCCTCTATGCCGAGGTGGGACGGAGGGCGCCCCTTCACGTGGGCGGCGGGCCGAAGCTGCTGCTCGCCTACTCTCCGCCGGAAGTTCAGGCGACAGTGCTCGCCGGCAAGCTCGAAACCTTCACGCCCGAGACCATCATCGACCCGAAGCGCCTGGGCGCCCTGCTGCGGCGGATCCGAGACCAGGGCTACAATATCAGCCATGGCGATCTCGATTCCGGCGCCTTCTCGGTGGCGGCTCCGTTGCGCGACCATGCCGGGCGCGTGATCGCCTCGGTCAGCGTGGCGGGCCCGCAATCGCGCCTGACCAAGGATCTCGAGAAGCTCTATGTGCGCATGCTCGTCGACACGGCCGACGAGATCTCGGCGCGCCTCGGCTGGCGCGCCGCGCCGGATCGGCTGGCGGCCAGCGCGTGAGGCCACCTTACAGAAGAACCCGACAATGATGGAGAAGAACATGAGCGACCCGGCCCCGAACTCGCCGCCCTTCGAGGCCGCACAGCTCCTCGAGGAGATCCGCGCCTGGGTCGAGATCGAGAGCCCGACCACTGACGCCTCGGCGCTGAACCGCATGGTCGACAAGGTGCAGGCGGATGCCGGCGCCGCCGGCGCGCCCACCTGCCGGATTCCCGGCCGCCAGGGCTATGGCGATCATCTCATGGTGTCCTCGCCCTGGGGCCGCGACGAGCCGGGCATCCTCGTTCTCAGCCATCTCGACACGGTGCATGAGACGGGTACGCTCGCCGGCCCCCTGCCCTTCCGCGTCGAGGGTGACATCGCCTATGGGCCCGGCATCTACGACATGAAGGGCGGCGCCTTCATCGCCTTCGCGGCGCTGCGCCATCTGATCGGCACCGGGCGCAGGACCAAACTGCCGATCCGGCAGCTCTTCGTATCGGAAGAGGAGGTCGGCAGCCCGACCTCGCGGGTAATCATCGAGCGCGAGGCCAGGCGCGCCCGCCATGTGCTGGTGACCGAGCCGGCGCGCGAGGGCGGCAAGGTGGTCACCGGGCGCAAGGGCACGGCCCGTTTCGACATCCGCGTCACAGGCCGTTCGGCCCATTCCGGCGCCCGCCATCAGGACGGCCGCAGCGCCATCAAGGAGCTCGCCCGCCAGATCCTCGATCTCGAGGCGATGACGGACTACGCCTCAGGCGTCACCGTCAATGTCGGCGTGATCGAGGGCGGCACCCGAGCCAATGTGGTCGCCGAGCACGCCTCGGCCGAGATCGACATGCGTGTGCCGAACCCAAAGGTCGGCGACAAGGCGATCGCGCGCGTGCTCGCCCTCAAGCCCTACGACAAGGATACCGTCCTCGAGATCAGCGGCGAGCTCAACCGGCCGGGCTACGAGAAATCGCCCGAGATCGCCAAGCTGTTCGAGCAGGCGCGCGAGCTTGCCGCGCAGATAGGCTTCGAGCTCGAGGATCTGACGACGGGGGGCGGCTCGGACGGCAACTTCACGGCCTCGCTGGCGCCGACGCTCGACGGCCTCGGCGTCGACGGCAAGGGCGGCCATACGCATCACGAGCAGCTCTACATCTCTTCGCTGGTGCCGCGCGCCACCTTGCTGCTGCGACTGATGGAGACGCTCGGCTAGAGCGATCCATGGCCGCGCAGCCCAATCGCCGGCGGGCGAACCGGCTCGGTCCGTCGCATGAGGATCTGCTGATCCTCCGATCCCACAACCGAGCAGACAGGCTCGAGGAAAGAGGGGAAGCCAGATGAGCAAGGTGCTCTACGAGGTTCGAGGGCCGACGGTCCTGATCACGATCAACCGTCCGGAGGCGATGAATGCCTATGATTCTGAGGCTGTCGCCGAGATGGGGCGCTGCTTCGAAACATTCGATCGCGACGAGGATCTCCGCGTTGCCATTCTGACGGGAGCAGGCGACAAGTCGTTTTGCGCAGGCGCGGACCTCAAGAGCCTGCATGGCACGAGCTTCGGCGGAGGCATAAGCGAGCTCTGGGACGATGAACGCCAATACCGGCTTGGCCAAGGCATTCGGGTCCGCAAACCCGTCATCGCCGCGATCAACGGCTACTGCCTCGCGGGCGGGCTCGAGCTGGCGCTCGCTTGCGATCTCCGCATCGCGTCGACCGCGGCCTCTTTCGGCTGCCCGGAGGTGAAATGGTCGATACATGGCTACGGCGCCATGCGGCTCGCTCAAACGATTCCGTTTTCCATCGCCACCGAAATGCTGCTCACGGGCGATCGCATCGACGCTCGGCGCGCCCATGAGGCCGGTCTCGTCAGTCGCCTGGTCGAGCCGGCCGAGCTCATGAAGCTGGCGTTTCGCCTGGCCGAGACCATCGCCTCGAATGGGCCAGCCGCGGTCAAGATAACGAAGGAGCTCGCCTGGAAGGGATTGCAGGAGCATCCGGAGGATTTCATGCGCTTCGTCGCCGCGGCTCTGGCGCTGATCCACGCGAGCGACGACGCCAAGGAAGGACCCGCGGCCTTCGCAGAGAAGAGAAAGCCCGAATTCAAGGGACGCTGAGCGCGGCACCTGCATGGTAAATCCGAGCAATTTGCCGCAGCTTCTCCGTCCACGCACCATCGCCATCGTCGGCGCCAGCGCCGCCGCTCACAAGGCGGGAGGTCGGCGCTGGCTGGGGGCGATTGCCGAAAGCCGCCACCCCAAACTGTTTGCCATCACGCTAAGCGGCGGCACCCTGAGCGGCCACGAGACGTATGGATCACTCGGCCAGATACCGCAGGTCGTGGATCTCGCCGTCGTCATGGTGCCGGGCGGCGCCGTGAGGGAGGTAGTCGGCGAATGCGCCGCTCTCGGCATAAAAGCGGTCGTCGTCATTTCGGCGGGCTTCGCCGAGACGGGGCCGGAAGGCCTTGCTGTCGAGGCCGAGCTCGCCGCGACCATGCGCCGGAGCGGCGGACGCTTGCTCGGGCCGAACAGCGCGGGCATCTACAGTGCGGAGGGGGGAGTGAACCTGCTCGGCTGGAAGGTGCCGAAAGGCCCTATCGGCCTGGTCACCCAGAGCGGCAACGTCGCTCTCACATTCACGCACCTGGCGCGCGCGAAGCAATCCGGCTTTTCCGCGATCCTGGCGCCCGGCAACGGCGCGGATCTCAGGATCTCCGAACTCGTTTCGATGCTCCTGGACGAGGAGGCCACTCGATCGATCCTGATCTATTGCGAAGGCTTCGCCGAAGGCGACGGAAGGCGCCTTGTCGAGGTGATGCGGGAAACAAGAACCAAGAAGCCGATCGTCATCCTCAAGGCCGGCGCCTCCGAAGCCGGAAGCAAAGCCGCACAATCTCATACAGGATCGCTCGCCGGCGACGATCGGCTCACCGATGGCATCCTCGGCAGTGCCGGCATCATTCGCGCGCTCGAGACGGAGGAGGCGTTCGACCTCGCCCTCGCCCTCGCCTCCTCCAAAGCGCCTCTCGGCCTCGACATCGCCATACTCTCCGACGGGGGCGGTCATGCGACGATCGTGGCCGATTGCGCCGGCCGCCATGGGTTACGTCTTTCGTGCTTTGCGCCGGATACCGTGTCTCGGATGCGCTCGCTCCTTCCGGCGCGGAGCGGCGTCGAGAACCCGGTCGACTTTGCCGGCTTGGCGGAATCCGAGCCGACGAGCGTCGCCCAGGCGATCGGCCTCTGCCTCGCAGATCCCCACGTTCGAGGGGTCGTCTTCGCCGGCCATTTCGGCGGTTATCACCTGATGACCGATGACGAGCCGACCCAGGCGCGAGTGGCCCAACTGGAAAAGGAGGCGGCCGAGCAGATTGCCGTTGCGGCCAATGCCTCGGCGAAGCCCCTCGTGATGCATAGCGAGCACGCGGAGCGCGGGCTCCCGACCTTGGAGCCGTTATATAAGGCGGGGATCCCGATATATGCGGGTCTGGAATCGGCTGCGAAAGCCATGGCCGTGCTCGCAGTTCGAAGCGGTGCCGCCGATGGCTGGGAAATCCGGCGCGCCAGGCCCGCAAGCGGTTCGACTGCCGGCCAGGACCAGGGCATCAGGCAGGTGCCCGACCCGGAGGCACGCGGACGCTTGATACGGGCCGGTATCGCATTGCCTCACTGCCGAACGGTGACGACATCCGCCGAGGCGCTCGCGGCCTTCGCAGAGCCCGGCCAGCCCGTGGCGATGAAACTCATCTCGGCGAAAGTCATACACAAATCCGATATCGGCGGCGTCATTCTCGATATCAGCTCCGCGGATTCGTCCGAGGCGGCTTTTGCGCGGCTGATGTCGATCGCGCGAGACATTGGAGCCGAGGACGCCCGCATATCGATGACGCCGATGATATCCGCAGGGATCGAATGCCTGATCGGCGGCGCCATCGACGCCAAGTTCGGGCCAGCCATTTCGTTCGGGGCGGGTGGCGTGTTGGTGGAGCTGATCGAGGACGTGGCATTCGACCTCGCGCCCATCGATCAGCTCCAAGCGCGCAAGATGATAGCAGGCACAAGGGTCTCTCGGCTTCTGCAAGGCTATCGGGGCCGCGCGCCAGCCGATCTTCCGGCCCTGATCGCTTTACTCACGGCGGCGTCTCGGTTCTTGGCTGAGAGCCCAAGCGTGGTCGGGCTCGATTTGAATCCCGTTATCGTCAACGAGACCGGCGCTCATGTCGTTGATGTACGCGTTCTGGAACGCGAGTGACGTCGCCTGTCTATGTCTCCTCGCTCGCGCCACGCTGCTGCTCGGCCTGCCGGAGACGTCGGAATGGGAGTGCGTGACTACGCCTTGTTCCACCTTGACCAGGAAATCGACGGAGTCCCCGGCGGGGCCGAGATCGTCGAGCAGGATAGCGGAAGCTTGCGGCTCGGTGATCCGCAACCCCTTCACCATCCCGATCGGGTCCTTGGCGGCCTTGGTATGGCCGTAGCCGATGGCGAGCGTCCCCTTGACGGGGCCTCCGTCCCACTCCTTTCTCGGATCGAATAGCGGTCGTGGCGCGAAGGGCGGCCGAGCGGGGCGCTCCGCCGGGGCCGGGCTCGGCGGGCTTCACAGAGCCTCGTCCCGCCTAGACCGCGGCTTCCTTTGAAGGGTTCGGCCACGCGGCTCGGATCTCGTCGAGACGCTTCGCGACATTCTTCTCGTCGATGGGGCAACGCCAGTTGAAGAGGATGCCGCCTTGCGCGGTCGGCTCGATGCGCTGCGGGCGTTCGCCGCGCGCGGCCGGATCCGCGCCCCAGCGCGCGATCCAATCCTTGCCGGGGACGGGCTTCGGGTCCGGCACATAGATGCAAAGATATTCCTCGATCTCGGTGACGGGCACCTTGTCGATGATCAAGGTGCCGCCGCGCCGCCTCCCGAAGAGCAGCCGCACCTCGAGATCCGGCTTCAACTTGCCGGCGAAGACCTGAACGCTGCTCATATCCTCATTGAGGGAGGCGAGCGGCACGACATCGCCGCGCTCGATGAAACCGCTCCTGGCAAGATAGCGCGAGAGCCGAGCTGCCGCGCGCTTCCTCGCGCGGAACGTCAGGACAATGAAGGCAACGACGCCGAGCAAGATGACGAGACCGATATCGGAGGTCAACATGGCTCGACTCGAGGCTAACGGGCGCTGGCAGCCAGCCGACATGTGGAGTCGAGGAGGTCCTCTCCGTGAGCCGAGGCGAGCCCGGCTGCGCGGCTGCTGAGGACGTAAGACCCCCCGCTGCCGTCCTTGAAGACAGCCCCCACGACAACCGGCCTCTCGAGATCCATATGCTCCCTCGCGCCCCCTATCCCGTCGGCCAACATGCGAAACGGATTGGCCTGATCGAGAGACTTGCCGGAGAGCTTCAGTGCCATGTAGGCGTGATCCGGCGCGCTCATCTCGAGCTCGGACCAGCGATCGGTAAGGGCCTGCTCTTTCTCCTTCAAGAGGATTCGAATGTCCGGCCTGACGCAGTCCACATGGATGTGGAACTGGCTCTGCGTCCTGAACTTCGCGGAATTCACCGCAAGGCCGATCATGTCCCTGGCGAGCGCGGTATGGACCGCGCCGAGGACATATGACCTTGCTGTCCAGGCGAATTGGAAATAGTTCGGCGCGTCCGGCGCCAAAAGAAACGGCGACTCGATCCCCGTGATGCGCCGCGTTGGGATGAGGAGAAATGCGTAGGGCTTACTCGCTGAATTGTCCTTGAGGACGGCGAAGCCGCGCTCGACCCCGTTCGAGATGCTCACCTCGCTGCACGGGGCGGGATCTGCGTGCTTCTGCTGGTTCGGCACGCATTCCTGGTTGACGATGTTCCACAAGGCGTCGGGATCATTGGGCCTCGCATGCGAGGCATGGAGGGTTGCGAGCGCAAGCGACAGGAACGCGAGGTATCCGAGCCGTTTGCCCGTGACGAGGAGGCTTCCCATGGCTGCGTCATCGGAGCGACGCGCCAGCCTGTCAAGGAGCGGAATCTGTAGAGCCGACGAAGCAATCGAGGAAGTCTCGAAGGAGGGCCGGATCGCTTCGCCCGCTGACGGATCAGATCAGGCGCCGCCCATCGGTGAAGACTTGCGCCCATTCGAGCACGCGCACAGATCGGCGAAGCCCGGTCGACCAGAGCGGATCCTTCCGACAAAGCTCCTCCACGGCCTCTCGGCTTTCGGCCTCGACCAGCCACAAGCCGCCCGCCGCGCCGCCATCGGCTTCGCGCAAGGGGCCTGCGGCGCGGATGCACTCCTTCTCCTGCTCGAGGAAGTCGAGATGGGCCGGCATCAGGCGCTGGCGCGCCTCGGCGTGCTCGGCATTGTCCGTGAAGAGAACCGCATAGATCATGTGCATCCTCTCGTGCGCTCGATGACTGCGCCGATGCTAGTCCGGCAGGCTCTGCAGGAAAATAATGGCGGCCGCCATGTTGATCTGCAAAAATGCAGTACCAATGGATTGGAACGACCTTCGCCATCTGCTCACCGTCGCGCGAGCCGGAACCCTCGCCGGCGCGGCGCGGCGGCTCGGCGTAAACCAGACGACCGTCGCCCGCCGCCTGGCGGCCGCGGAGGC
>JBIOEK010000162.1:0-7928 GCA_044445925.1 Hyphomicrobiales bacterium | reverse complement strand
CCTGCCTTCATTGGCCGATGGCGGCATTGAACTTCTCGGTCCAGGTGCCGAGACGCTCATTGATGACGCTCTCGTCGAAGGTCACCGCGTCGCCCTCCTTCGGCATGGCGGCGACGAGGGCAGGCGCTGGCGCGACGCTCTTGTTGACCGGACCGAGATTGTAGATGTCGGTCATGTGCTTTTGCCAATCCTCGGCGAGCGCTCTGTTGATGAACTGCGCGGCGACATCCTCGTTGCCGGACTTCACCATCATCATGCCTTCGAAGATGAGGGGAGTAGGCTTCGGCGACACCATCGCGGCGGGGATGTTCTGGTCGGCGAGCTCCTTCACCGCCGAGGGCGACCCCATCATCGCCCAGATCTCCCCGCGCGCCAGGGCGCGGCGCGCCACGGTGTCGGAGCTGTTGAACATGGCGATGTCGTTCTTATGCGCGGCCAGGAATTTCAGCCCCGGCTCGACATTGTCGATGGAGCCGCCATTGAGCAGGGAGGCCACGAGAAGGGCGCGGCCCGGATAGACGGTCGGTGCCGGCAGCGCCACCTCGTTCTTGAAGGGCGGCGTAAACAGCTCGCTCCAGCTCGTAATCTTGCCGCCCGGCACGAGGTCCGGCCGATAGACGATGCCGACCGGAAAATACCAATAGGCCACGAACATGTCGCCATAAGAGCCGGAAATGAGCTTTCCGAGGTTCGGGATCTTGTCCTTGGGCAAGGGAACGAACAAGCCCTTGTCGGTCGCGGCGCGCAGCCCGACCGATTCCCCCGTGAACCATACGTCCACGCTCGGCTTGTCGCGCATGGCCTGGATCTTGGCGAGGCCCTCGATCGAGCTGTTCTCGATCACCGGCACGATCTCGATGCCCGTCTCTTGCTTGAAGGCTGGCGCAAGCGGCTTGAACACCTTTTCCCAGGTCGAGCCGAACATCATGACATTGACCTTGCGATCCTCGGCGAAGGCGGTGCGAGGCCACATGCCGACGCCCGCCAGCACCGCGGCCGCGGTGAAGATCGCAGCCAGAATGCGGGTCGTGCTCACGCCCCGATCCTGGCTCGATGACCGTCTCGTCTCATCCATCATGACCTCCTGCCGTTGAAGACTTTTGGGAAGCGTCCGTGTCGAAGCTGGTTTCGTGGAAGGCAACAAATGTTGATAACTTTCTAGGGGGTGCAATTGTCAAGCCAAGATTCCCCGCTCCCGAGTTCAGGGGGGAGGGACGATCACCCAGATCGTTTTCGTGCGTTTCGTCCTGGAGGGGTTGCGCCAAGTGTGCGGGAGGCTCGGCGGAAAGGTCAGTGTATCGCCGGGCTTCATCAGATAGACAACGCCGTCGATATTCATCTCGAGCTCCCCTTCGAGCACATGGACGAGATCCGCCGTCGATCGCAGCGTATAGGGCTCGTCGCCCGAGCCGCCTCCCGGATCGATCTCGGACCACAGCGCCATGAGGTGATCCTGCGCGTCTCCCGAGATGATGTATTCGCGCATCTTCTGACCGCCGAGATCCATGGGCGTGCCGTCGCCGCGTCGGACGAGCCGGGTCGGCGGCGGATCGAACAGCGTGCCGGCCCGTACCCCTATCGCGTCGCAGACCCGCAGCAAGGTGGCGACCGAGGGAGCGACGGAATCGCGCTCCAGACGGCTGACGAAGGACTTCGTCACCCCGACGGCCTGGGCGACCTGCTCGAGGGAGAGGCCGCGCGCTTGCCTCAAGCCGCGCAGCTTCAGCCCGACCTTGATGTCGCCTCGGACCGGATATGTCACTTGCTTCTGGCCGGCCGAGGGCGAGGGCGTAAGCGGTCGCGAGGATCTCGCTGGCGGCGGGCGTTTCGAAGTTTGAGCTGGCACGTCCTTCAAGCCTCCAAATCCTTCAAGCTTCCAAGTCCTTCAAGCTTCCAAGAGGGCGCCGATCGCGGCCTCGAGCATCTGCCCTGCTGTTTCGAGCCTGGCCTTGAAGGAAGCCAACCTGCCCTCATCGACGACGAGCCTTTGGCGTGCGCTGCCGATCTCTCGCTCGACCGCCTCCGGGGCCGGCCCGCCGAACAGCTTCCGACGCCGCACGAACGCCCCGACATCCATGGCATCGGCGAAGACATCGGCAGCGAGCATAGGAGGGGGCATGTCGAGCGCACGCGCCGCCTCGTCGAGGTGCACTGAGCGCGCCTGCGAAGGAGCGATGCCCTGTTCGATGCAGCGGCGCACGAAGACGCCGACCATCTGATGCGCATTTCGCCAGTCCCGCCCGGCATGCCGGACGAGCGCGCCCGCGAGATCCGTCACCTGCGCCCAGTTCGCGCCCGCAAGCGCCCGCATGCGGGGCGTCTTCACGTCGAGATCATTGAGAAGCGGTCCCAGCGTCTCAAGGCGGATGGCGAGATTGCGGCCCGTGTCCCACAGCACCGCTTGGCTGTTGCGCCGCTCCATGATCGGAAATCCGGTCGGCCCTTTTTCCGCGCTGAACACCGTCACCAGAAAGCCGAGCGACTGGGCGGCAAGCCCTTTCATGTCTTCGAGGCCGTCCGGGTTCTTCTTTTGCGGCATGATGCTGCTCGTGCCGCAATAGCGGTCGGGGAGCTCGACCATGGAGAATTCGGTCGTCGACCAGAGATAGAGGTCATCAGCGAGCCGGCCGAGATTCTGCGCCAAGACGGCCAGCACGCTCGCATATTCCATCTCGAGATCATGGCTCAGGATCGCGTCCATCGTATGCGAGAGCGGTGCGTCGAAGCCGAGAAGATCGCTGACGCGCTGCCGATCGAGCGGAAAATCGCTGCCCGTCAGAATGGCAGCGCCCGCCGGGGAACGGTTGAGCCGCTCATGGAATGACAGGAGCCTCGCCGCGTCGCGTGTGAAAACCTCCTCGAACATCGTCGCCCAATGGGCGAAGGTCGTGGGCTGGGCGTGCTGGCCATGTGTATAGCCGGGCATCACGGCGTGAAGATGCAGGCTCGCAAGATCGAGCAGCGCCCGACGCACGCCTGCGAGCGCGGCGAGCAGCCTGTGCACATGGGCGCGGAAGGTGTGCCGGCGCGCCACTTCGATGAGGTCGCCCGAGCTGCGGCCGAGGTGAAGCCGGCCGCCGATCTCGTCTCCCAGGTGCTTGATCAGATAGTGCTCGCCGGAATGCATGCCGCCATCGGCTTCCGCGCGGGCCTTGGCGACCCCTTCCTGCTCCATCTGCCGGAACGCCGATAGGATGGCTCGCCCGGTCTGGCGCGGAATGATGCCACGCTCGGTTAGCATCAATGCATGCGCCTTGTCGAAAGCGTGGATGCCATGGACGGATTCGCCGAGAAGGCTCGACTTGTGGAATTCGAGATGCTCGAGCGGCTCTTCCGTCAGGCGAATGCCGGCCCCGCGAAAGCCCTGATAACCGGGTCGCTCCGTCATGATCTTTCCTTTTTATATCCCCTCTTGGCGATCGCTTCCGTCCCACGCGAGTAGCGAGGCCAGCCTCGCGGGATCGATGCCTTTGCCGAGGGCCCAGACGCTGTCTTCGAGTCTCGCGGCGCGTTCCTCCCCGAGGACCGGGACCGCAAGCGAACGGTATTTGAGGCGCGTCTCCTCATCGGGGAGGGGGCGGTCCCAGGATCCGATGGGGCTCTCGATGCTGCGCTCGTGGCTGCGCCCGCCGCGTGTCCTGATCACCACGCGCGCGGAGACATTGCTGGGGACGCCGGGATCGGCCGTGACGCGCATGCGCGGCAGGAGATCATGGACGGCGGCGCCGTTTCGGACCTCGTCGCTGAAGCGCGGCAGGTCGGCGGCGCCGTAAAGCCAGGCGACCGAAAGCGCGTAGGGCAGGCTCATCTGCGCATCGACCAGGCTCGCAATGGTCCGGCCGCCGCACATCCGGGCGACGGTCGGGGTGACGCTCGCCTCGATCTCCATGATCTCGTCGGCGACCTCGTTTCGCATGCCCAGCACGGCCTCGACTGCGGCATGCGTGCCGCGGCAGGAAGCGAATGGCTTGATCGAGGAACGATGGATGCGCCAGGTTTCGCCGAGGCCGGAGGTCAGCGCCAGCGGATCGGCATCGGCGCGCGCATAGGTCGACAGGAATCCGCCCCAAGCCGCATCGAAGACATGGGCAGGTCCCGTCATCCCCTGAATTGCGAGCTCGGCTGCGAGCAGGCCGCTAGCTGCGGCGTGCCCGGGATGCAGGCGCTTGGTCATGGCCCCGTCCTGCAGGAAGGACCAATTGCCCGATGCGAAGGAGCCCGCGATTCCGAGCGCGTTGCGGGAGATCTCGGGCGAGAGACGGCGCAGCCGCGCCACCGCGATGGTCGAGGCAAAGACGCCGCAGGTCCCGGTCGAATGCCAGCCGGCATTGTTGTGGGCATCATAGCCGCCGGCGGCTTCCATCACCCGGCGCCCGAGATCATAGCCGGCGACGATCGCGGCGATCAGATCCGCGTCGCTCGCCGCAGCAGCGAGAGGCAGCGCCGCGAACACGGCCGGAACGACGACGGCGCCCGAATGGTCGCATCCGCTCGCGTCATCGAGCTCCAGCGCGTGCGCGGCGGTCCCGTTGACGAGCGCTGCGAGTGCGGGAGGCGCCCGACGCCCGCGGCCCCAGAGGATGGCAGGGCCTTCCGGGCCGCTCAGCACCGATCCTGCCTTCAGCACCGCCTCCGGCTCCTTCTGCCTGGCGCCAGCGAGAGCCGCACCCAGGGTATCGAGGACATGCCGACGCACCGCATGAAGCGTGGCAGCGGGCAGGCTCTCGGCCGACAGGCTCGTATAGAACGCGGCGAGGATATGCGCCGGCGTCTCGTCTTCGCTTACTCGCACGCTTGCCATCGCGCTCACGAGGGTACTCCCTATTTGAGACGCGGTTCGCCATTGATGGTGACGGCCTTCACTTCCGAATAGGGCAGCTCCCATTTGCGGAAGATCTTGTCATAGCTTCCGTCACGGATCATCTCGGTGACGACGTCGGCCACGAGATCGCGCAGCCCCGTCTCGGTCTTGACGAAACCGAAGCCCGCGAGGTCGACCGAGATCGGATTGCCGATCAGGATGAACTTGCCGCGATCCGCGGAGGTCGCGGATTCGTTGAGATAGCGGATGGCGTCGACACCCTGCACCGCCGCGACCACCCGGCCCTGGATGATCTGCAGTCGGGCATCGGCCGTCTTGTCGGTGAGCGAGAACAGGATCGCCGGCCGGCCCTGCTTGACGCAGACGCGCTCATTGAATTCGGAGAGGCGGATATAGAAAATGCCGTTGCGGTTGACCGCGACCGGTTGGCCGCAGACATCCTCGACGCGGTGCAGCGCGGCGCCCGCCGCAGGCATGCTGAAGAGCTGCGTGCCGGTCGCGAAATAATCGACGAAATCGGTCTTCTGGCGGCGGCTCGCTATATCCGTCATGCCCGAGGCGCCCATGTCGATGCGGCCCGTATCGAGCGAGGTGATGAGCTGCTCGAAGCCCTGTTCGACCCATTCGACGCGCACGCCCAGCCGGCGCCCGATCTCGTTGCCGAGATCGATGTCGAGGCCTTGAAGCTCGTTGCTGGCCGGGTCCTTGTACTCGAGCGGCGCATAGGTCGGCGCGGTTCCGACGATCAGCTTGCCGGCTGCCTGGATGCGCTGGGGCAGGCGCGAATGGAAGTCAGTCGTCTGCGCCTGCGCCGTGTCATCCGCAGCCCCCAAGACCATGGCGAGCCCTAAGACCACGGCAAGCGGCAAGGCCGTGGCGAGCACCGAGGCCGTGGCCTGTGCGAGCCGGTCGTGCCGGCCATTCCCCCATACCCTGCTTGGCCCCATATGCTGCTCCTGTCGGCGGTGCCGGATCACAGTAGGTTCCCAATAGGAAACTATTGTTGACAACCCAACGTCGCTGCGATTTGTTGCCGAGTCAAGGGCCGATCACCGGACATGACAGCTTGACGGAGTGAGCTATGAGCGACGCGGATCGGCTCGGGATCGTTGCGCCCGGCCTCATCGTCAACACCATGAAGGGCGATCGCGACGAGCACCGCGCCGGAGGCTGGCTCGAATGGAACGGCAAGCTCGAGGTGCTTTCGGCAGCGCTTCTCGGCATCCCGTTCGACGGCGCGTCCGTGGTGCGCAGCGGCTCGCGCCATGGTCCGGATGCGGTGAGGCGGTCCTTCGCCTATTATACGACCTTCAGCAGCTTCGATCGGCGCAGCATGAGCGAGATGTCCGTCGCCGACATCGGCGATGTGCTCGTCACCTTGACCGATATGGAGGCGACCTTCGCGCGCATCACCAAGGCGATCTCGGGCCTGGTCGCAGGCGGCATCGCCCCTATCTGCATCGGCGGCGATCACTCCGTGACCTTCCCGATCATCCGCGGCGTGGTGGAAGGAATGGGCCCGGGCAAGAAGCTTGGCATCGTCCATTTCGATGCGCATCACGATCTCAGGCGCGCCCATCTCGGCGCCGAATCGAGTGGCGTTCCCTTCCGCAAGGCGATCGAGCTTTTGCCGGAGGCGGTCTCGGGCCGCCGTCTCGCGCAGATCGGTTTGGCGGAATTCGCGAATTCGATCCAGCTCGCCGATTATGCGCTCGAGCAGGGCGTCACGGTGATCTCGGCCCGCGAGGTCAGGCGGAGCGGGATTGAGGCCGCGGTCGAGCGCGCCATCAGGGTCGCGACGGAGGGAGCCGATGCGATCTACGTCTCGGTCGATATCGACTGCATCGATCAGAGCCAGGCGCCGGGAACCGCGGCACCCAATCCCTTCGGCCTCGATGCCTATGATGTCCAGGAGGCGTTGCGGACGCTGGGCGCGCATCCGAAGACCATCGGCATGGATCTCGTCGAAATCTCCCCGCCATTCGACCACGACGACATGACGGGGCGGACCGGCGCCTCGTTCATCCTGAGCTTTCTTTATGGGATGTCGCTGCGCAAGCGCTCCGCGAGCGGATGATCACGGACGGCTCTCGAAGGTCGGCGGCACGATGTCGTCGACCGGGCGCCTAGCCCAGTCGAGGCTCGGCGCCCGGGCGATGATGCGCCGTTGCGCCTCCTCGAGCGCGGCTGAAGCTTCCGCTTGGTCGATGGTGAGCACCCGGCCGCTCTCGACCACCTTGCGGCCATCGACATAGACGGCGCGAATGACCCGATCGTCGGCCGCATAGATGAGGGTGCGCAACGCGTCGTGCGCCGGACGCATGGCGGGATGATCGAGCTCGACGAGCACAAGGTCGGCGCGACAGCCCACTGCAAGGCGACCGATATCGTCACGTCGCAGCGCACGCGCCCCGGCGATCGTCGCCGCGTTGAAGATATCGGTCGTGCGAACCGTGCGCGGAGATCCGCCCTGCAGCCGCGCCACATAGGCGGCGAGGCGAAGCTCGCAGAGCATGTTGTGCGGATAGGTGTCGGTGCCGATGCCGATGCCCACCCCGCGCCGCAGATAGCGGCCGAGATCGCGCAAGGCGATGCCGCGCCGCACGAACACGGTCGGGCAATGAGCCACCATGGTGCCTGTCTCGGCGAGGCGCTGAAGATCCGTCTCGGTCGACCAGCGCGTCGAGGGGTGATCATCGAGGAAGATGGCATGCCCGATGATGGAGCGATCCGAGAGCACGCCCAGATGATCGAGCCAGCCGATCGGCGTCATGCCGTGGCGGCGCGTGATCTCGTGAAACTCGACCACCGACTGCGCCGCGTGTGTCTGCCAGGGCAGGTCGCGCGCCTCGGCCTCGGCGAAGGAGGCGCGCAGCAGCCCCTCGCTGCAAGTGTCGATCTGGGCGGGGATCACCATGCCGGAAAGGCGCCCCGACGGGTGGGCTTCGGCTTGGTCGATGAGCGTGAGCGCCTCCGCCATCGCCTTTTCGCCGGCCGCCTCGTCCCAATCATATTCGACGACATGGCCGTTGCCCGTTCGCCATCCCGCCGAGCGGAACATGGGCGCGAGGCAGACGCGCAGTCCGCTTTCCGCCGCCAGGTCGAT
>JBIOEK010000161.1:0-7978 GCA_044445925.1 Hyphomicrobiales bacterium | reverse complement strand
GCTCCTGCGTCTCCTGATCGAGGGCGAGCTCGAGCCGCTCGATGGTCATCATGAGAGCCGTGAGGGAGGCGGCCGGCGGCAGGGAGGCCGAAGGTCGCGTGAAGTTGGCGAAGGGCAGGATGGCGACCTGCATGGGCGGCGAACTTGCGTAGCGACCGGCCCCGTCCGATTGGGCGACCGGATTGAATGCGGGGATCGTGGGTTGTCGCAGCATGGCTATGGCGTCCGCCTGGTTGTCGTGCCGCCGTCAGCCACTGGGCTGATGTCGAGCGGGGAACGCTCGGCCGTTTGGCGTTCGACTGTCGGAGGATGCATGGCAGGGCGCCATGCGGATAGCGAAAGATTTCCGAGGCCGGCAGCCGATCCCGATGCCGCCTTGGCCGCGGCCGACGCAGTCGCTGCGCCCGGATGGGCCTTGAGCACCTGGGCGGCGATGCCGATGCCGCCGGCCTTGGCGACCTGCTTGCCGAGCTGCTCGGCGAGGATGCCCTTCCACATCTCGCCCGCCGTGCCCTTGCCGAATACCCCCTCGGCATCGGTCGGCAGCATGGATTGGATGAAGCTCTGCAGCACGAAGGCCTCGAAGTCCCGGTAGGGTTTCATGGCCGCGCCGGAGAGCGCCGCCGACTTGTCCATCTGCGAGCCCTTGGCGCCGAAATCGGTCTGCAGGCCGATGAGCCCGGGCGTCGAGATCACGGTGGGCCGCGCCCCGGACGAGGGGTCGAGCCCATCGACGAGGCTCGAGAAGCCGTTCTCCCCGTCATCGTCGACGGCGCCCGTCAGCTTCAAGGCGGCCGCTTGCAGCCGGAGAGGATCGGCGGCACGGGAGACATCGAGCACGATGTCTGAGGGAGGGTTGATGGCCAAATGACGAATCCCGCCGAGTGAAGGACGGTTACAGTGTGAGAGATCAAGCTTACGGGAGGCTTGCGCTGAAGAATGAACCCGAAAAGCGGGGCCCCCGCCGGCCTTACCCGCGCCTTGGCGACGGCTTGCTTATCGGGATCATGCGCCCGGCGGCTTGAAGCTATCGATCAGCTCGGCGAGCTCGCTCTTCTCGAGCGCCGCCTGGTAGTCGCGATCGAGCGAGGCGGCGGCGCGGTCGACGCGCTTCAGCCGGCCCGTCTGCTCGAGGAGACGCTTGGCTTGCGCCGCCTTGACGTCCTCGAGCTGTGCGATGTCGCTCGAGATCGACCTGACCCGCTTGGCCATCGCCTCGATGAACAGGCCATGCAGCACTGTGTCCTCGTTGAGGGCGCCGACGAGCTCGCGCCGTTGCGCCAGCAACCCGGCCTCGCGCCGCTCGAGCTCGGCGAGCTTGGCTTCGGCAAGCTGGCGCAGCTGCTCCTGGACGGTCTGGATGCGCTTGATGGCGTGCAGGCGTTTCTTCATCGATCTCGCTATCCGGTCGACAGCCAAGCGGCGAAGCTCGACATGAATGATTGCAGGAATTGCTTGCTGACGAAATAGAGCAGGAACAGACCGCCCGTGAGCACGAACGGCATGGAGATGAAGTAGACGGGGATCTGGGGCGTGAGCTTGTTCGCAAGGCCGATCGCCAGGTTGATGACGATGCCGAAGATCATGAAGGGGCTTGCGAGACGCAAGGTCAGGAAGAATGTCCTCGAGGCGATATCGGCAAGCTGGACGAGGCTGAATTGGACGCCAAAGCCGTTCGCCACCGGGAGCGCCGCATAGGAATCGGCGATTGCGCGCAGGACTTCCCAGTGCTGATCGGTCGCAAAGAACAGCATGGTTGCGGCGAGCGTGATGAATGAGACTAGCTGCGGCGCGAGCTCGGAATTCTCGATCCCCGTCGCTATGAAGCTGCCGAGCCCGACCGCCATCGCCATCGCGTTCGTCAGAGTCTCGAGGGCGAGGAAAAAGAAGCGGCCGAGCAGGCCGATCAGGCCTCCGACCAAGGTCTCGGAGATCACCAGGCGGGCGACGACGGGGAGCGACATGTCGGAAAGATTGGGCTCGACCTTCGCCACCAGGACCGGCGCCAGCGCCAAGGTGACGGCGAGAGTGAGGAACAGCCGCATCTGCACCGGCACCCGGTCGCTGGAGAAGCCCGGCATCAGCATCAGGCAGGCACCGATGCGGCAAAACAGCACGAAGACGGAAAGGATGGTGCCCGATCCGAACGTGGTCACGAGACGGTGCCGAGCGGCTTGATCTCCACCCCTCGCGCGATCTCGAGATGCGACAGCACCGGCAGCGTGGCGAACAGGCGCTCGGTGATCATGCGCACATAGGGGCGCGCGTCGGGCGCGGCCACGAGCACGAAGGAGTGGCCCTGGTCCATGCGCTCGCGCACCGCCGAGGAGACCTCCGCGCCGAATTGCTCGACCTGGCGCGGATCGATATCGAACTCGATGTCGCCCTTGGCGTCGCGCTTCAGGCTTTGATGGAAGGCGAGGTCCCAACGATTGCCGAGGCGCAGCACCTTGAGCACGCCGTTATCGGCGAGGTCTCCGCAAATCTGGGGCGCGATGCGCATGCGCACATGCTCGGCCACCTGCTCGGCGCGCCGGACATGCGGCGCGATCTCGGCAATCGCCTCGAGAATCAGATGCAGGTTGCGTATCGAAACGCGCTCTGAAAGCAGAAGCTTCAGAACGGCTTGCAACCCCGAATAGGAAATCTGCGAAGGGCAGATATCGTCGATCAGGCGCTTGTATTCGGGCTCGAGCCGGTCGAGCAGCGCCCGCATGTCCTTGTAGGACAGGAGCTGGGCGAGATTGCCGCGGATGACCTCGGAAAGATGGGTCAGCAGGGCCGACATGTTGTCGACGATGTTGAAGCCGTCCCGCTTCACCTCGTTCGCGAAGGTCTCCGCGATCCACATGGCCTTCATGCCGAAGGCGGGCTCGCGCACATCATCGCCCGGCACGTCGGGCTTGCGTCCTTCGCCGGTGATGACGAGCAGCTGGCCGATACGGATCTCCTGCATCGCCACGATCGTGCCGTGGATTTTCACTTGATAGCTTTTCGGCGCGACCGAAAGGCTGTCGGAAAGCTTGATCTCTGGAACCACGAAGCCGTATTGGCGCGCGAATTTGCGCCGCATCTTGGCGACGCGATGGGCGAGCTCGCCATGCGAGGCGAGCACCCTGGTCGCCAGCTGCTTGCCGAGGACGAGCTCGATCTCGATGGTGCGCAGCTGCTCCTTCACCGAATCCTTCTGTTCCTTCTGGACCCGCTGCTCGGCCTCCTGGGCCTTGACGCTCTCCGCGGCGCGCTTCTCGGCGAGGCGCTTGGGGATGACGTAGCCGATGAACGTCATCAGCCCGCCCAGCAGCCCGAAGGGCAGAAACGGCAGGCCCGGAACGATCGCCAGCAGGAACATCAGGAAGGCGGCCACGAACAGCGCACGCGGATAATTGCCGAGCTGGCCGAGCACCGCCTCGTTCACCGATCCGCGCGTGCCGCCCTTGGAGACCAGGAGGCCTGCGGCCAGCGACACGATCAGCGCCGGCACCTGCGACACCAGGCCGTCGCCGACCGACAATTTGGTGTAGACGTCGGCAGCGTTGGCAAGCACCATGCCGTGGCGCGTGACGCCAATGACGATGCCGCCGAAAATATTCACCGCCAGGATGATGATGCCGGCGATGGCGTCGCCGCGCACGAATTTCGAGGCGCCGTCCATCGAGCCGAAGAAGGCGCTCTCTTCCTCGAGCTCGCGGCGGCGCTGCTGGGCTTGCTTGTCGTTGATCAGCCCGGCATTGAGATCGGCGTCGATCGCCATCTGCTTGCCGGGGATGGCATCGAGCGTAAAGCGCGCGCCGACCTCCGCGATACGCGTCGCGCCCTTGGTGATCACCAGGAAGTTCACGGTGATCAGGATCATGAAGACGATGATGCCGATGACGAAATCGCCGCTCATGACGAGCTTCGAGAAGCCGCCGATGATGTAGCCGGCGGCCGTGTAGCCTTCCGCCCCGTTCGACAAGATCACCCGGGTCGTGGCGATGTTGAGGGCGAGGCGCAGCATGGTCGCGACCAGGAGCACGGTCGGGAAAGCGGAGAAATCCAGCGGCTTCTCGATCCAGAGCGCCACCATCAAGATCAGCACCGACAAGGCGATCGAAAAGGCGAGCCCGATATCGATCATGAATGCCGGAATCGGCAGGAAGAAGATCGACAGGATGAAGACGATGCCGGCCGCGAACACGATATCGCGCCGGCTCTCTTGCACGATGGTAGGCGGGATCAACCCCGCCGCGATAGTGTTGGCCATCAACGGTTCCCGGCTCGAATAGCGGAGCGACCTTGGCGGGCGAAGCTTGTGTCAGGATGTCGTGTCGGGCGCGGGCGCGATCCGCGCGGCTTCACGGTCCGGCCCGGGGCTCGGCCATGGCGCAGGGGGAAGGGGCGCGCCCTTGCTGTTCGCGGGGAGGGGCGACGCGTCAAGACCCGATCCGCTTTTTGGTGAGCATGGATACCGGCGCGGCTCCGAGCGTCGCGCCGCAGGCGCGAAAGGATGATGCGAGGCTCGGGCGAAGGCCTGTCGCCGGGCGTCAGAAGCCCCGCTCGATGTGCGCATAGACGCGCTCGGTGAAGGCGAAGATCTGCGCCCCGACGAAGGTCGCCGACAGGCTGAGCACCACGAAGATGGCGATGATCTTCGGCACGAAGGTCAGCGTCATCTCCTGAATCTGCGTCAGCGCCTGCAGGAGCGCAATGACGACACCGACGGCCATCGCCGCGCCCACGGCCGGCCCGGAGGCGATGATGATCGTCCAGACCGCCCCGTGGATGATATCGAGCGCGTCGGCCTCGTTCATCTTCAGCTGACGGTGACGCCGCTCGCGAGCGGGATCGTCTGGCCGTTGGCGAGCGTGGCCACGGCGCCCGAGGCGGTGACCGTCACGGAAGCGACCTGTCCGGACACCTGGCCGTCGGCCGAGGTGAGCGTATGGCCGATCACCGAATCGGCTTGGGAGAGCGCCGAGGAGGTGAGCATGGCATCGAGCTTGGAATTGGTCTGGACCTGCTGCTCGACCTGCGAGAAGGAAGCGAGCTGCGAGATCGATTGCGTCGGGTCCATCGGGCTCGTCGGATCCTGGTTCTTCATCTCGGCGATGAGGAGCTGAAGGAACTGGTTGTAGTCGACGGTCGGCGCGGCCGACGCCGCGCTCGCCGGTGCCGGGGCCGGGGACGAAGCCGTGCTGGCGGAGGTGGGGGTCACTTGCATCGGATCAATCCTTTTCTAGGCAGCCTCGACGCGCGCATCCGCACCGGCCTCGGCGAGGATCGCGGCCTCGGCCGGGAACAGGGTGCGAATGGTCTTCAGCGCCTCGAATCTGCGGTCCTGCTGGACGAGGCTTTCGACGCTCCTGAGCCCGGCGACGATTTGCGGATTGGCGTAGGCCTCGAGCATCAAGCCTATCGATTGCTTGAACATGTCGCGGGCGTGGTCCGCGCTGGCGGGATCGATCAGCATGGTCTGCACCACGAAATAGAGCTGTCGCAGCGGCGTCGTGGTGTCCTGCGGCTGCAGCACATGAGCCTCGAGGAGGAAGGTGACATCGTTGAGGATCTCGATCGAAACCTTCCTGTCGACGCGAATGACCGCGCCGTTCAAGTAGATCTTCTCGCCTGAGCGGAGGGAAATATGCATGTCGGGCCTCAGTTCAAGCCGTCGCGCAGGATGGAGTTTATCTCGATCAGCCCCTCGAAATTCGTGGATTTCGCGAGGCGGATCATGTCGGCTTCCTTGGAGATCCACAAGCCGATCGAGACAAGGCTCGCTCGCAACGCTTGCGGCAGGCCGTTTTCCGGATGCAGCAGATCGTCCATCAGGGCACGCCACAGGGTTCCCAGATAGAACAGCGCCTCGGCGCATTCGCGCGATTCGCTGCCCTTTTCCCGAGCGGCCTTGAGGAGCGAAATGGCGTGCTCGAAGGCCCGTCGCTCGCGCGCTCGGCAGTCTTCCGCCGTATCCTCGACGATCTCTGAGTAGGAAAATTGGTACATTGTGGTTCCGATACTTTAGAGGCCGCTCAAATATTTCGCCAAGCTGAGTTGTTGCATCTGGGCGGTGAGCTGGTAGGCGGTTTCGATCTGGGTCGTCAGGTTGTTCACTCGCGTCGCGGTCAAGTAGGGGTCGACGTTCTCGAGACTGCCGTCCTGGGCGGTCAGGATGTTCATCTGGACCGTCATCTGGTCGTTGGCGGTCGATATGCGCTGCTGGGTCAGGCCGACATTCGCCTGGATGTTGGTCAGGTCCTGCACCGCGACGCCCCCGGTGCTTGTGGCCGCCTGGAGCACGACCTGCTGGGTGCTCGAGTTCATGTTCTGGATGCCGAGATCGGAGATCATGGTGTAGGCCATGGCGAGCTTCTGCATCCCGCTCTCATTGGCGCTGACCGAGGTGTCGACCAGCTCGGTCGGGGAAATGCGGCTGCGAATGACCTGGCTCGATGCCGAAGACCAGTTGCTCGACCAATTCGCTCCCTGGAACAGAGGCGTGAGCTGGTTGTCGATGAAACTCTGCATCGCGGCCGGCGCAATGGTGGCGACCTGCGGGCTCGATTGCGCGAAGCCGAACGTGGTCAGGAAGGCGTTGTCGACCGCTTGCTTGTTGGCGGAGGGCGGATTGGCGAAGTAGTCGGTGATGGGCTTCACGTCCGTATTGACGCCGGCGAAGGTGTATTGCCCACCGAGCGAGGTGTTCAAGCCGGCGATCAGCGATTGCAGGCCGTTCGTGGCTGTCTGCTGGATGACCGCCGCGCTGGTTTGGCCGGTCTGGTCCGTGGTCAGATCGTTGAGGAAGGTTTGCGCGGTCTGCTGAATGCCGGTCAATGCCTGGACGGTGGTGCCGAGGCGTGTCGAGACCACGGTGTTGGTGTCGGTGATCGTCTGGAGCCGCGATTGCTCGGCCCGCAGCGAGAAAGTCTGCCCGGTCTCGGTGCCGAGGCTGAGCCCCACATCCGCCAGCCGGCCGGAAGCCTGCTCCTTCTGCGCCTTGGCGAGATCGGTCTGCATCCCGAGGATGGACTGGCGCATGGAGCTCGTCATGGCCAAGGTGGAGATGAAGCTCGTTTGCATGGCCTAGTGCACCGCCGTGAAGAGGGCCGTGTAGAGATTGTCGATGGTCGAGAGCAGCTTCGAGGACGCCTGATAGGAATGCTCGAGATCGAGCATCTTGGACATCTCGTTGTCGAGATTGACGCCCGTGGAATTCGACAGGGCGGTCGAGGCGCTGCTCACCAAGGTGCTCTGATAGGTGGCTTTGTCGGTGGCGGTTTGCCGCTGCCCCTCGAGCCAGCTGACCGAGGCGGTGGAGAAATTGGTCAGGCTGGCGCTGGCTTCTAGACCGGCTGAGGGATCGAAGCTCTGGCTCGCCTGGACGCCGTCGATCAGCTGCTGGATGCGGCCGGTGAAGCTTGCGGCTCCCGACGGATTGTAGCTGTAGGCCGGATTGCCGGGATTGGAGATCGCGCCGTCGCGCAGCAGCGTGGCGTTGCCCCCCTGGCTCGGGTCGACACTGGCGTTGACCTTGATATCGCCCGCGAGGCCCGGGACGAGGCTCGCGCCGGGCATGGCCGGCGAGCCCGAATAGGTGAACAGGCCGGGCACGGTCGGGAGGGTCGGCACCGCCGATTGGTCGCTTTCCGCGAAGGTGCCGATCAGACCGCGCGCGGTTTCGTCGAGCTGGTTCTGGTAGGTGACGGCGACGCTATCCCTGAGGTTCGACAGGCCGGCGAGCTTACCCGAGTGGATGGGCATGGGAGACGACGTGCCGGTGATCGGAACGCCATCCACAAAGACGGCATTGCCGGCCGCCCCGGCGGTGTAGCTGGTCGTCGGCTGGAATGCCACCGTGCGCGCCGATCCCTGGAACAGCGTAACCCCGCTATCCGTGTAGATCCCGGTGCTGTTGTCGGCGCCCGTGGTGGTGGTGATGCCGACCTGCTGCGACAGCTGGGACAGGATGCTGTCTCGCTTATCGAGGCTGTCGGTGATG
>JBIOEK010000160.1:0-7991 GCA_044445925.1 Hyphomicrobiales bacterium | reverse complement strand
ACGATCAAGAACAATGGCGAGCTCGACGCCATCAGCCGCAAATGGCGCGAATTGCCGCTCGAGGAGCTGCCGGTATTCTGAGGCCGGGTCCGAGCCTCGTTCGGCGCCTCGAGCCTGAAGTCGCGCCGCGCGGTCGCGGCGCGACGATCGGGCCGGAGAGCCCCGGGGACGGCGTGGACTACGTATTCCAGTTCGTATTCGTCTGGCGCGAGCTCGACAGCTTGCTGCTGGGCGCCTGGCTCACCGTGCGCCTGGCAGCCGGCGCCATGGTGTTCGGCCTCATCATCGGGGTGGTCTGCGCCCAGGCGAGAGATTCGCGCTCGGCCCTGCTGCGCGGCATCGTGCGAGCCTATGTCGAGGCGATCCGCAACACGCCCTTCCTGGTGCAGCTCCTGCTCATCTATCTCGGCTTGCCGTCATTGGGCTTGCGCCTGAAGCCGGACCAGGCGGCGCTGCTGGCGATGGTGGTCAATGTCGGCGCCTATGCGACCGAGATCGTGCGCGCCGGCATCGAGGCCGTGCCGCGCACGCAGATCGAGGCGGGCCGCGCGCTCGGCCTGAAGCCGTGGCAGATCTTTCGCTTCGTCGTGCTGATTCCGGCCCTGCGGGCGGTCTTTCCGGCGCTCGGCAGCCAATTCATCCTGATCATGCTCGCCTCGAGCGTCGTATCGGTGATCTCGGCCGAGGAACTGACGGCGGTCACCGACATGATCGTCGCGCGCAATTTCCGGTCATTCGAGTTCTATCTGACCGCGACCGGCATCTATCTCGCCATGTCGTTCGGATTCCAGGCGGTGTTCGCCCTGATCGATCGGCGGCTGTTCTCGCGCTGGAGCAAGCAGTCGTGATCCGGGAATTCAGCGTAACGGATTTCTGGTTCCTGGTTCAGTCGGCCCGATGGACCGTGCTGCTCAGCCTGATCGCCTTCCTCGGAGGCGGCCTAGGGGGCATCACCATCGCCTTGATGCGGGTCGCTAAGTCGCGCGTCTTGCAGGGGGTCGCCGCGGCCTACATCAAGGTCTTCCAGGGCACGCCCCTGCTGATGCAGCTCTACCTCATCTATTTCGGCACGAATCTCTTGGGGATGGCGGCCGATGCCTGGTTTTCGGTCGCGCTGGCGATGACCCTCTATGCGAGCGCGTTCCTGGGCGAGATCTGGCGCGGCTGCATCCGGGCGATACCGCGAGGCCAATGGGAAGGCGCCCAGGCGCTGGCCTTGAGCCATAATCTTCAGCTTCGCCTGGTGATCCTGCCGCAGGCGCTCCGGGTCGCGACCCCGCCCACTGTCGGCTTCCTCGTGCAGCTCGTGAAAGGCACCTCGCTCGCCTCCATCATCGGATTCACGGAGCTCACGCGCGCCGCCGAGATGGTCAACAACGCGACGTTCCGCCCCTTCACGGTCTACGCTCTCGTCACCTTGGTGTATTTCGCCTTGTGCTGGCCTCTCTCCACCCTGAGCCGGCGCCTGGAGCTGCGGCTCGGCAGGCAGCATCTGCCGACGCTGAAGGTGCAGCTCTGACGCAGCGCGCCGTAGGCCACTTCAGAGGATGGAGCAGAATTCCTCGAAGGCGAAACGCGGCGAGCGCCCCATCACACCCTCGGGATCGCCATGGCCGAGATTGCAGATGAAGTTCACCTTCACCTTGCCGTCGGGGAAGAACTCCTTGTTGACGCCGGCGGCATCGAAACCCGACATCGGCCCCGTGTCGAGGCCAAGCGCGCGCGCCGCGATGATGAAATAGGCGCCTTGCAGGCTCGAATTGCGGAAGGCCGTCTCCTCGATGACGGCTGGCTTGCTGGCAAACCAGCTCCTGGCATCCGCATGCGGGAAGAGCTTCGGCAGCTTCTCGTAGAATTCGGTGTCGTAGCCGATGATCGCGGTGACGGGCGCCGCGGCGGTCTTGGCGCGATTTCCCTCCGACATGAAGGGGCTCAGCCGCTCCTTCGCCGACTTCGATTCGATGAACAGGATGCGGGCCGGCGAGCAATTGGCGCTGGTCGGGCCCATTTTCAGGGCATCGGCGAGCTGACGCAGCAGGGATTGCGGAACCGGCTTGCTCTGCCATTTATTATGGGTGCGCGCCTCGAAGAAAATCTGGTCGAGCGCCTCCTTGGCGATGGGCTTGTGCGAGGAGGGCTTGAAGTTCGGATCGGTCATGGCAGCGCGGCTCCAAAGCTGGAATTTGAACAAGCGAGAGGGGGACACCCGGGATCAGGACGACCGGGAGTGCGGCAAATCCGGTCGAGGCGAGGAAAGACGGGCCGGCGAGAGGCGCCGGCCGGCATTGGTGGCGAAGGCGAGGTCGCGCGCGCGAACGGCTCAGGCAGCCTCGACCTCGCGCACATCGGGAAGGAAATGGCGCAAGAGGTTCTGGATGCCGTGCTTGAGCGTCGCGGTCGAGGACGGGCACCCCGAGCACGACCCCTTCATGTTGAGATACACCACCCCGTCGCGAAAGCCCTTGAAGGTGATGTCGCCGCCATCTCCGGCAACCGCCGGGCGAATGCGGGTCTCGATCAGCTCCTTGATGGTCGCGACCGTCTCGGCGTCCTTGGGCTCGAAGAATTCGGATGCGGCGGAGGGGGCAAGGCTGCCCGCAACCTCATCGATCACCGGCGCCCCGGTCAGGAAATGCTCCATGACTGCCCCCAATATGGCGGGCTTCAGATGGGGCCATTCGCGGCTGTCCTTGGTCACGCTGATGAAATCGCTGCCGAGGAACACGCCCTTGACGCCCTCGATGGCGAACAGGCGCTGCGCGAGCGGGGAATGCACGGCCTCCTCCGGCGACGTGAAATCCGCCACCCGGCCGCCGAGCACTTCGCGGCCGGGCAGGAATTTGAGCGTCGCGGGGTTCGGCGTCGCTTCCGTCTGGATGAACATGGTTGGTCTCCTTGTCTCCGCCGGTTCAAGGCCGGCGGCCACAGGCTGTTAGATGAGCTTGAGCGGGTGCCAAGTCAACGCAATGCAACAAAGTCAACGCGATGCAACAAAGTCAACGCAATGCCCAACTCGACGCATCGGCTCGACCGGGCGCCCGCCTTGATCGATTCGCCAGGCCTTATTTCACGAGCCCTTCGGCCTTCATAGCCTCGACCACCTTCGGGCGAGCCCCGATGCGTGCCATGTATTGCTGGATGACCGGCCATTTGCCGAGATCGAAGCCGACCATCTTCGCCCAGCCGAGCACGGTGAACAGATAGCCGTCAGCGACGCTGAACTTCTCGCCCATGAGGTGAAGCTTGCCATCGAGCTGCTTGGAGAGCCAGTCGAGGCGCTTCGACAAGGTCGTCTTGACCGCCTCCTTCCATTCGGCCGTCTGGGCCTTGTTGAACATCGAGCCCATCGGCTTGTGCAGCTCCGAGGTGATGAAGTTCAGCCATTCCTGAAGCTTGTAGCGCTCCATGGTGCCGGCGGCCGGCGCTATCCCGGCGGCAGGCTTCTGATCGGCGACGTACTGGACGATGGCCGGCCCTTCGGTCAGCACCTGGCCGTTATCGAGCTGCAGCGCCGGCACGTAGCCCTTGCCGTTCACGGTGGTGAAATCCTCGCCCGATTCGACTTTCTTCGTCGCCAGATCGACCTTGTGCAGCGTGAACGGCAGTCCGGCTTCGCGCAAGGCGATATGCGCCGACAGCGAGCAGGCGCCGGGCGAATAGAAAAGCTTCATGGAAATCCTCCTTGAGTAGGCAGCGCTCAGGGGCGACGCAACCGGCAGGAATGCCACTTGCCCGTCCCGGCGCTGAGGCGGGCGGAGGCATCGCACATCGCTTTCTGCTAGACAAGTACCTACCTTGTGGTAAGTTTTGCCTTGTGGTAAGTTTTGGGCATGCATAAATCGGCTTCCCGTCAATCCGGTCGCGAAGGGAACGTGTTCGACCCGGGCTGTCCGGCTCGCGCGGTGCTCGAGGTGCTGGCGGAGAAATGGGCGCTCCTGCTGGTGCATATGCTCGCCAATGGCCCGGCCCGCACGTCGGAGCTGCGGCGCCGAATCGGCGGCATCTCCGACAAGATGCTGATCCAGACGCTGCGACGGCTCGAGCGCAACGGCTTCGTCGAGCGGCGCGCCTTTCCCGAGGTGCCTCCCCGGGTCGAGTATTCGCTGACGGCACTGGGTGCCTCGCTCAGCGAGCCGATCACCACGCTCGATCGCTGGGTGGAGAGGCATCTCCCCGACATCGATTTCGCGCAGCGCGCATTCGACGAGCGCAGCTGAGCCTGCCGCTTGCAATTGCCGCAAAGCCTGTTCAAGCCGAAGCCTGTTCCAAAGTTTGTTCAAGCAGAATCGATAGCGGCCGGCGCGACGATGATGGATCAGGACAGGCAAGCCGAAACGCCGCCGGACCGCATCGGACCTTCGCCCGCGCTGGCCGGCGCCTACGCCCATTGCGAGGCCCTGCTGCGCGATCACGACAAGGACCGCTTTCTCGCGGATCTGTTCATTCCGGCAAAGACGAGGCCTCACGCTCACGCGCTGCAAGCCTTTTCCCTGGAGATCGCGCGGATACGCGACATGGTCAGCGAGCCCATGCCGGGCGAGCTGCGCCAGCAATGGTGGCGCGACGCGCTCGCGGGCGGCGCCCGAGGCGAGGCCGCGGCCAATCCGGTCGCGGCGGCGCTCGGCGACACGCTCGATCGCTTCGGGCTTGCGAGCGCACCGCTCGAGGCCCTGATCGATGCGCGCGGCTTCGATCTCTATGACGATCCGATGCCGGACATGGCGACGCTCGAAAGCTATTGCCGGGAGACCTCATCCGTCCTGTTCCGGCTCGTGGCCGACATGCTGGAAGCCGGCGCATCCGAGGCGAGCCTGACGGCCGCGGCCCCTATGGACGCTGGTCGCGCAGCCCTTGGCGGTTCGCCCCCGCTCCTCGCCGAGGCCGCCGGCCATGCCGGGCTCGCCTATGCCTTCACCGGCCTCATCCGGGCCTTTGCGCTGCATGCGGCGCAAGGCCGGGTCTACCTGCCCGGCGATCTCCTGCAAAGATACGGCTCCTCGCGCGAAGAGGTGCTCGCGGGTCGCGCGACCCCTGCCCTCCTCTCGGCCATCGGCGACTGGCGCTCGCAGGCGCGTCGTCACCTTGCCGCCGCGAGCGCCGCGATCGCTCGCCTGTCGCAGGCCTCGAGGCCCCCTTTCCTGCCGCTCGCGCTGGTCGAGCCCTATCTGCGCCGAACCGAGATGCGCGACTACGACCCGTTCCACACCCCCGTCGAATTGCCGCAATGGCGCCGGCAATGGATATTGTGGCGGGGCAAGTGAACGCCCGGCTATTGAACGGCCGGCTATGCTTGCCGCGCCCGTCGCCAGCGCAAGACATCGCGAACCAGGAAGACGAGGCCTGCGATCGCGAGGAAGCCCGGCAATCCCGTGAAGGCAGTCACCAAGACGACCCCCTCCCCGAAATTCCCGAGGCTTTGATAGAATGGCGAGATGCATTCCACCGCTCCTTCGTCGAAGCGCGGGCATCCACCCGTCTTCGCGACATAGACCAGGGCGGCGATGCCGGCGAGGAGCAGGCCGAGTGCGGCATAGCAGAGGAGCTTGAGGATGAGGACGATGGGGCGCATCCGGCAAGCCTAAGGCATTCGCCGGTGAGGTGGGAGCCGGCCCGTCACAAGAAAATGCTGTCTGCGATGCGGCGCGGTCGAATCGCGATGGAGCTCGTATCTCCTTGTCTTGGAACATGATTTGTCCAAAAGTGGAGCCACTCCCGCCTAAGCGGGCATGCTTCTTTAGGATCACGCGGGAGCCTCTTGTATTTGCGGCTTGATGCGGCTCAAAGGTTGGCGCGTCCTCGCATTGGACCATTTGTCCCGTTTCAAGTCCCGGCAACCGAAGTTACCCATGAGCCGCCTCGACAGCTTCATACGCCGCATGCAGGCGCAGCGCCTGCTCATCGACTATGCGAGCGACGCCATCAAGGATATCGCGGGCCCCGTGCTCGAGCTCGGCCTCGGGAAAGGGCGCACCTATCACCATCTGCGGGAGAGGCTTCCCGAGCGCCGCGTGATCGTGCTCGACTTGAAGGTGACGGAACTCCTCGATTCGAGCCCGCCGCCGCAGGATCTGCTGCTCGGCGACATCAAGGAGACCGCGCGCGGCCTTGTCGGAATCGGCGCAGCGCTCCTCCATTCGGATATCGGCCCGGGCGATCCTAAGCGCGGCGAGGCAACGGCGCATTGGCTGCCCGGCCTCGTGCCCATGCTGCTCGCCCAAGGCGGTCTCGCCCTCTCGGACGAGCCGCTCGAAAATCCGCAACTTGTGCCGCTGCCCTTGCCGGGCGGGATTCCCGAGCGGCGCTACTTCCTCTATCGGCGAGAGTGAGAGCGGCATTGCCGGCCGGCGCGAACGTCATGGCCTCGATTTCGGGCAGAGACAACCTTGCCGGCGAGCGCAAGTCGTGATGGCTTCCCACCGTTTCACGATGTCTTTTGATTTGCCAGGCAGGTCACCTTGTCCGAGCGCACAAAGAGCTCGCTGTAGGGAAAGGTGCGGGCGAAATACGCGAAATCCTTGCCGGTGTTGCCGACGATGCTGAGCTTGAACGTATCTTCCGCCTCGCCGGGGATCAGGTCCGCCCGGACCGCATAGGACGCAGTCTTTGCTACGAGCTGCAGGCGACCACGGAACTGCGCGGCGCCGGCCATATGTTCGCCCGCGTCCAGGCGCAGCGCAATCATGCCGCAGGCGCCGCCATCGACCCTGACCCCGCACCAGCTCGTCCCGCAGGGCGAGACGTCCAGCACGAGATCCCCCTTCATCGAGGTCCAGCGCCCCACGATGTCGGTCGGCGCGGGTGACGCGGCCTTGGCGCCGGCCACGCCTGCGACACAAAGCGCCGCGATCATCGCCAGGCTCTTCGAGGCAAGAGGACCGAACCGGGACATGGACGACTTGGCTCCCATGCGCTTTTCACCCGCGCGCTTGGCTCCAGTCGTCTCGATTCCTAGATGGCGCGTCGCGCTCACCGGCGTGGCTCTCGTCATCTTCCTCGCCCTCCTGCTGCCGATCGCCGCCTTGGCGTTCGCCCACGGCGTCGGATTGGCGGCGCTGCCCTACGAGCTTTTCGTGGTGCTCGGGCGCCTGCCGATCATTTTTCCGCTGCACATGGTCGGCGCCGCGCTCAGCCTCATTCTGATACCGATTGCGGCTCTGCTGAGGCACCGGCGCGGCGTCCATCGGATCGTCGGACGCATGGCCGCGGTTGCAGTTTGCATTGGCGGCCTGTCGGCGCTGCCGGTGGCGCTGGCGAGTAAAGCCTCCCTTGCGGCCCGGGCCGGGTTCTTCGTGCAAGGGTTGGTCTGGCTCGCCCTTCTGGCCGCGGCCATCGTGGCGATCCGCCGCGGCCGGCCTGCAGCTCATGGGTGGCTCATGCTGGGGATGGCCGCGGTCGCCTCGGGCGCGGTGTGGCTGCGCCTCACCCTCGCGGCAGCGGTCGCAGCGGATCTGCCCTTCGAGACGGTCTATGGGCTCGCCGCCTGGCTTTGCTGGAGCGTGCCGCTGGCGATCGTCGCGTTGAGCCTGCAAGGCGAGCGCCGGGTCAATGGCGGCGCCTGGTCGTGGCTGCGTCAACCGAACGGGGCGGAGCGGCTTACGCTCGCGGCCCCCCAAAATGCCTCGTAGCGCGAGAGGCGAGCCTCACTCCGCCGCCTTCACCCTCTTCGGCTTCGCCTCGCTGGCCGGCCGCCGCTCGAGCACCTCCTTCAGGAACTGCCCCGTATAGCTTTCCTTCACGCGCACGATCTCTTCCGGAGTCCCGGTCGCGACCACCATGCCGCCGCCATCTCCCCCCTCGGGACCCAGATCGATGATGTGGTCGGCGGTCTTGATCACCTCGAGATTGTGCTCGATGACCACGACGGTGTTGCCCTGCTGGACGAGCTCGTGCAGCACCTCGAGCAGCTTGGCGACATCATGGAAATGCAAGCCCGTGGTCGGCTCGTCGAGGATGTAGAGGGTGCTGCCGGTGTCGCGCCGCGAGAGCTCGGT
>JBIOEK010000159.1:0-7997 GCA_044445925.1 Hyphomicrobiales bacterium | reverse complement strand
GCATCAGGTAGTGCTCGACTATCGGACCAAGCGCGAGCGCCGGGAAATATTGCAGGAGATAGAGGATCGCGATGACGCCGATCATCAGGCCGATGAAGAGCGGGCCCGTCGTCGGGAAGGTGCCGGCCGAGGGCGCGACCTTTTTCTTCGCCGCGAGCGATCCTGCGAGCGCCAGCACCGGCACCACATAGCCGAAGCGGCCGATGAACATGGCGATGCCGAGCGTCGTGTTGAACCACAGATTATTGCCGCTGAGCCCCGCGAAGGCGGAGCCGTTGTTGCCGTTCGCCGAGGCGAAAGCATAGGTGATCTCGGAGAGGCCGTGCGGGCCCTTATTGCCGAGATAATCCTGCACGAAGGGCAGCACGACCGAGACCGCGGTGAAGCCGAGCACGTTGACCGTATAGATGAGCAACGCGAACATGATGAATTTCATCTCGCGCGACTCGATCTTCTTGCCGAGATATTCGGGCGTGCGGCCGACCATCAGGCCCGCGATGAACACGGCAAGCACCGCGACCACGAGCATGCCGTAGAGGCCGGCGCCGACGCCGCCGGGCGTGATGCAGCCCATGAGCAGGTTGAAGAGCGGGACGATGCCGCCGAGCGGGGTCAGCGAATCGTGCATGGCGTTCACCGCGCCGGTGCTTGTGCCGGTGGTCGTCACGGCCCAGAGCGAGCTCATGGACTGGCCGAAGCGAACCTCCTTGCCCTCCATATTGCCGGCTGAGGGATCGATGCCGAGCGCCGTCAGGATCGGGTTGCCATAGGCCTCCGCCCAGTAGACGACGATAACGCCGACGACGACGACGATGCCCATGGTCCACAACAGGGCACGGCCCTGGCGTGCATCGCCGAGCATTTTGCCGAAGGCGAATACGGTCGCGACCGCGATCACGAGAAGGCTCCAGTTCTCGATGATATTGGCCCAAGCGTTCGGGTTCTCGAAAGGATGGGCGGAGTTCGCGTTGAAGAAGCCGCCGCCATTGGTGCCGAGCTCCTTGATCGCCTCTTGGCTGGCGACGGGGCCGAGCGAGATCGTCTGCTTCATGCCTTCGAGCGTGGTCGCGTCGACCGAACCGAGGAGCGTCTGCGGCACGCCGGAGACGAGGAGCGCGAGCGCGATCACGATCGAGAGCGGCAACATCACGTAGAGTGTGGCGCGCGTCACATCGACCCAGAAATTGCCGATCGTCTTCGCTTCGGAGCGAACGAAAGCGCGGACCAGCGCAAACGCCATGGCCAGGCCGACCGCGGGCGACAGGAAGTTGTGAACGGTCAAGCCGAGCATCTGCACGAAATGCGTGAGCGTCGTCTCGCCGGAATAGTTCTGCCAGTTGGTGTTGGTGACGAAGCTCATCGATGTGTTGAAGGCGAGATCCGGCGGCACCGGATCGAAGCCCTGCGGATCGAGCGGCAGGAAATTCTGCAGCCTCTGCATCGCATAGAGCACGACAAGATGGAGGAGGCTGAAGATCAGCATCGCCATCGCGTAGGGCAGCCAGCCATGCTCCTTCTTCGCATCGACGCCGGCGACGCGGTAGAAGCCGCGCTCGACCGGGGCCAGCACGGGAGACAGGAAATTGTGCTCCCCGGCTAGGGCGCGATTGATGTAGCTGCCGAGCGGTATCGCCGCTACGACCGTTAGGGCCAATACAAGGATGATCTGCAGCCAGCCTGCGATAGACATGGGACCACCGTTCGCGCGACTAGGCGCTTTTAGAATTTTTCGGGATGGACGAGGGTGTAGAGGAGATAGCCCCCCAGGAAGAGGGAGACGATCAGACCGAAGATCGGCTCTGCCATTTTGCCCTCCTCACAGACGGTCGCAGAGCACGGCATAGCCGGCCCCGATCAGGAAGAGCACGCAAGTGAGCGCGAGAAAGACGATATCGAGCATGGGAAGCTCCCAAATGGACGGGGCTGTGTCTCACGGGCCGCCATAAACATTCCATACCCGGCGCTGACGTCCGGTATAAACGCCGCATAAACGAGAACCTCTGCTTCGACAGGCTCGCATCACGCATATCCGAGCGGGCGGCAGCAGCCTTGACCTGGATCAAGATCAGCCGGTCGTGACCGAACATCGGTCAACGGGCGGATGCCGTCGGCACAAGATCATCATCGAGCTCGGCGTCACGATCTGCTTGATCTCGATGGTGGGGCCGTCGATTCGCGGATCACGAGCTCCGTTGGAATCTCGGTCGCGAGAGGCGTCGCCTCGCCGCGCAGCGCCGAGACGAGCAATCTCGCCGCGCTGCGGCCCATCAAATCGACGGGGACGCGGACCGTCGTGAGGCTCGGATACATATTCGCGGCGAATTCGAAATCGTCGAACCCCGTGACCGAGATCTGATCGGGAACCGCAATGCCGCGCGAATGGGCCTCGCACATCGCCGCGGTCGCCAAGACATCGTTGATGCACAGGATCGCGGTCGGCTCGGCGGCCAAGAGCTCTGCGGCCCGGCGGCGCCCTTCGGAGATGGAATAACCCGATTCGGATATGCCGACAGGCTCGAGGCCTGTGGCTCGCAATCGCTCCAGGGCGCCCCGGATGCGCTCGGCGACGCGGTCATTGTCACGCCTTATGCCGGCCAGGATCGCGACGCGCCGATGGCCGAGCTCGAGGAGATGATCGACCGCCAGCCTGATCGCCTTGGCGTTGTCGAAGCCGCAGCAAGGATGGGGCTGCGCCTCGCCATAGGCCCCTTGGCAGATATAGGGCAGGCCCGCTTCGGCCAGCGCGCCTTTGAGGTTCGGGTCGTGCTCGAGGCCGACCAGGATGATGCCGTCGACGCCGCGCGCGACGAGGCGCCGCACCTGCGCCAGCTCCCTCGCCGTATCATAGCCCGAGGTCGCGATGACGAGGCTGTAGCCATGCGCCTCGAGCTCCTGCTCGATCGCCTCGATCCCCCCTGCGAAGATGGACAAGGCGATGGTCGGAACCACGATGCCGATGGTCCGCGACCTTGCGGCCGCGAGCGCGCGGGCCGCCGCATGGGGCGCGTAGCCGAGCTCGGCCGAGGCGCGCCTCACCTTCTCGACGATGTCGCGCGAAACGAGATCGGGCGCGTTCAGCGCGCGCGACACCGAGGCGGTCGAAACGGCGGCGAGCCGCGCCACGTCGGCGAGCGTCGCTGCCGTGCCGCGCCGGGCCGGAAGCCGGCGCCTCGATCCCGGAGCTCCTTGATCGCCGGCGCTTGACATCGTTCCCCTCGCGCATCAACATTCATGTAAGCGCTTACCGACAATAGAATAGGCGCCGAGGGAGGACAATATGCAGATTGTCTCGAGGAGGCTTCCGTCGCTTGCCCTCGCAGTGGCGGGGATGGCGGCTTGCGCGGGTGCAGGCGCGTCGGCAGAGGATTTCAACTGGAAGCAGTTCGACGGACAGAGCATCAACTTCCTCTCCTCCAACCACCCTTGGGCCAATGCGGTGGTCGCCAAGAAGGCCGAGTTCAAGGCCTTGACGGGCATCGATGTGCGTGTCGACACCTTCCAGGAAGAGCAGATGCGGCAAAGGCTGGTGACGACGCTCCAGTCGCGCTCGCCCGATGTCGACATCTTCATGTCCCTGAAATCGCGCGAGGGGCAGCAATATGCCAATGCCGGCTGGTATGCCGATCTCAAGCCGCTCCTCGCGGATTCGAGCAAGACCGCCAAGAATTACGATTTCGGCGATCTGTCGGCCGCGCTGGTGAAGGGTGAGGAGTTCGGCGGCAAGCTCGACGGAATTCCGCTCAACATCGAGGGGCCTGTCCTCTATCTTCGCAAGGATGTATTCGAGCGCTGCAAGGTGTCGTTGCCGACGAAGCTAGACGAGATCGCCGGCGCGGCGCAGAAGCTCAAAGCCTGCGATGCGACGATCACGCCCTTCGTGACGCGTGGCGCCAAGGGCGCTCTGGCCTATACGTTCTCGAATTTCCTGCACAACGCGGGCGCCGAGTATTTCAACGGCGGCAAGCCCGCCATGTGCGCGGGCCCGGCCAAGGCGGCGCTCGATACGTATGTCTCATTGCTGAAGGATTACGGCCCGCCAGGCGTGGTCAACTACTCGTTCCTGCAGATCCGCGAATTGTTCGGCCAGGGCAAGGCGGCGATGGCATTCGAATCCTCGAATGAGTTCGGCCCGATCATCAACTTTCCGGGCCGCTCGGCCGATACTACCGTGATGCTCTTGCCCCCCGGTTCGGGCGGAAGCAGGCCGACCGTGATCGGCTGGGGCTTGTCGCTCTCGGCCTATTCAAGGCATCTGGGGCCGGCCTGGCTCTTTGCCCAATGGGCGACGTCGAAGGACATGCAGGGGAAGCTCGCCGTCGCGGGGATCGCGCCGCCGCGCGCTTCCGTCGCCGACAGTCCCGAATATGCGAAATGGCTTTCCGAGCTTCAGGTGCGCGGCGAATGGGACAAGGCGCTGAAATCCATGGCGGCCAATGGCACGAGCGAAGTCGGCCCGCCCATGGAGCAGCAGCCGGAGGCCCGCGATATCCTGGGCGAGGCCGTCCAGCGCATGCTGCTCGGCCAGGCAAATGCCGATCAGGCCTGCGCCGATATCGACGCGAAATGGGAGGCACTCCTTGTCAAGGAGCATCGGAACTGATCCTGGCCAAGTGAGGTTCGCAGGCACCCCCCATGCCGACCGCGCAGCAGCGCAGCATATCGAGACGCGCACCCGCACCTGATCGCTCCGGCCCGTCCTCCAGCTCCGAGGTCCGGCCGGGTGGCGCGCCCGGACTGCGCAAGAAAAAGGTGTCCCCGCTCGGCTCCGCGCATGTCCTCATGGCCCCGGCCATCGTCTTCAGCTTGGCACTGATCGCCTTTCCGATGCTCTATACGGTATGGATGTCGCTGAGCGATTTCCGCTTCGGCTCCGATCCGCGCTTCAACGCCGGCGCCAATTATCTCCAATTGTCGGCCGACCCGGTGTTCTGGCACGGGCTGATGTTGACGCTGCTCCTGTTCATGGGCGCCCTCGTCCTGCAACTCCTGACCGGCACTTATCTCGGCCTGTTGCTCAACCAGAGGATCGCCGGGCAGCGGGTGATCCGCGCCATCCTCCTCTCGCCCTTCATGCTGCCCTCAGTCGTGGTCGGCATGCTCTGGCTCGTCATACTCGATCCTTCGATCGGGGCGGCGAACTACATCCTGCAGAGCGCGGGCCTGCCGCCCTCGTCCTGGCTCGCCAATCCCTCGCTCGTCATGCCGGTCATCGTGGTGCTCGACACCTGGCAATGGGCGCCCTTCGTGGCGCTGATCGTGCTCGGCGGGTTGCAGGCGCTTCCGGAGGAGCCCTACGAGGCCGCCTATCTCGAAGGCGCCTCGCGGCCGCAAGTCTTCTGGTACATCACCCTGCCACTCCTGCGTCCCACCCTGTTCACCGCCGCCATCCTGCGTTCGGTCGATCTGTTGCGTTTCTTCGACCTGATCTACATCACGACCCAGGGCGGTCCGGGCGACGCCTCGAACACCTTGAACATCTACGCCTATAAACGGGGCTTCGAGTTCTTCGATATCGGCTATGCCAGCGCAATCATGGTCGTGCTGCTGCTGATCGTGCTCGCCGTCGTGTGGCTGCTGGGCCGCTTTCGCAGGAGCCTCGCGTGAGCGTCGGGCCCTATGCCTCGCCGCGGCGCGCGACATTGGCGACGCGCCTGCAGCTCGGGCTCGTGCTCCTCGTCATCCTCGCGCCCGTCGCCTGGATGGCGCTCTCATCCTTCAAGGAGGCGAGCGCCGTCACCGCCTATCCGCCACGCCTGATCTTCGCCCCGACGCTCGAGAATTACCGAGACCTGATCGGACACTCGGATTTCCTCGCCTATGCGCTGAACAGCTGCATCGTCGCCGGCGGCTCGACCCTACTCGGGCTCCTGCTCGGCGTGCCGGCAGCCTTCGCCGTCTCGTATCACCGCATCACCTGGCCTGCGAATATGCTGCTCGCCGCGCGCATGGCGCCGGGCACGCTTTATCTCCTTCCCTGGTTCGTCGCCTTCTCGGCGCTCGGCCTCGTCGGCAGCCTCTGGGCGCTCATCCTGACGCATACGGTGATCACCATGCCGATGATCGTCTGGATCCTATTGCCTTATTTCGACGCCGTTCCACGCGAGATCTACGAGAGCGCCGTCATCGATGGCGCGCGGCCGCCGCGCATTTTCGCCTTCGTCGCCTTGCCGCTCGCCGCGCCGGGCATCGTCGTCTCGACCATCATCGCCTTCGTGTTCTCCTGGAACTACTTCCTGTTCGCCCTCGTGCTGTCGAGCTTCAACTCGAAGACGCTGGTGGTTGCCGCCTTCAACTATGTCGGCGAGGGCGTGACGGGATGGGGCGCGCTTCTCTCGGCCTCGGTGCTCATCGCGCTGCCACCCGTGTTGCTCGCCGTCTTCGTCCAGAAATGGCTGATGGCCGGGCTCGCGCGCGGCGCCGTCAAGGGTTGATCGGATCATGAAGCAGGCAGAGTTCCTTCCCGGCCGCCGGATCGAGATCCGGGACGTGGCTCCGCCCGAGGCGGCCGAAGGCGAAGCGCGCGTGCGCGTCCGTGGCTGCGCGCTGTGCGGCTCCGACATGCGCTTGTGGCGCAACGGCTCTTCCGTGACGCCTGGCCACGAGATCACCGGCGTCGTCGAGCAGCTTGGGCATAAGCTGAACGGCAGGCGCGTCGTCGTCTACATCCCGGTCTTCTGCGGAACTTGCGAGGCTTGCGGGCGCGGCGACACCCATCTGTGCACGACGCAAGGCGCGCTGATCGGCTGGCAACGCGCCGGCGGCTACGCGGATTATCTCAGCGTCCCGGATCAGTGCCTCATTCCGATTGAAGACGATATCGAAACGTCGGAGGCGCCGCTCCTCCTCGATGTCATCGGCACGCCGGCCCACGCCATTCGCATGGCCAGGCGCATCGTCCAGAGCGGGCCCGTCGCGGTGATCGGCGCCGGCCCCATCGGGCTCGGCGGCGTGGTCGCGGCACAGAATCTCGGCTTTGCGGATATTAGCGTCGCAGAGCCGCATGCAGGCCGCCGCGCCGCGGCTCTGGCTTTCGATGCGCGACTATTGGCGGAGGGAGCGGACGCTTCTCGCTTCGCCCTCGTGCTCGAAACGAGCGGCAGCAATGCCGGACGCCAACGCGCGCTCGAACTCACTCGCGCGCACGGGGTCTGCGTGTTCCTCGGCGAAAGCGATCGCTGGGAAATCGCGGAGACGAAGCCGATCCGGCGCAAGGACTTCTTCGTGCTCCGCTCCTTCTATTTTCCCATCTCGGAATTCGACGCCAATCTCGCAATGTTGCGCGCCGACAGGCAGCGCTACCGCCGCTTCATCGATGAGGTCGCGCCTCTCGAGGGGCTGCAAGGCATGTTCGAGCGGTTCAGCGCCGGCGAACGCATCAAACCACAAATGGCGCCGGCGACATGAGCGGGGCGTTGGTCGTCCTTGTGGGGCAGGCGGCGCAGGACTGCATCTTCGCTGTCCCCGAATTGCCGTCGAAGCCGATCAAATATCGCGCCGACCACCTCACTCTCGTGGGCGGCGGGCTCTCCGCCAATGCGGCGGTCGCCGTCGCGAGGCTTGGAGGGAAGGCGCGGCTCGTGGGCCGGCTCGGCGATGACGCGATCGGCGAGGAGATCGTCAGGGGGCTCCAGGCCGAAGATGTCGATTGCGCCTGGGTCAAGCGCTTCGAGGGGCGCCGTTCGCCCCTTTCGATGGTTGCCGTCGAACCGCAAGGTGAACGCATCATCATCAATTACACGGATCCTGGCATGCCGGATGCGACCGATTGGTTGCCGGAAGAACTGCCGCCGCACACCCGCGCCGTGATGGGCGATGTGCGCTGGCCTTCGGGCGTGCACCACATTTTCGGTCTCGCCAGACGGTTGGGCCTGCCGGCGGTCCTCGACGCCGACCGCGCAATCTTGGATCCGACCTTGGTCGAGCATGCGACGCATATCGTCTATTCGGCGCAGGCTCTGAGCGAGGAAACCGGCTGCGGCGACCTTAAGAGGGGCCTT
>JBIOEK010000158.1:0-8060 GCA_044445925.1 Hyphomicrobiales bacterium | reverse complement strand
CTGCAGGCGAGAGGCTCGCCTGCATCGCGAAAGCCTCGGCTGCGGCCGAGAAATCGCCCAAGAGATAGAGCGCCTGGCCGAGGCAGGCGCGCGCCGCCAAGGTCTCGTTGCCCTGGCTGATGGCCTTGCGCATCCTGGTGACTGCCTCCTCGAAACGGCGCTGGCGAAAGCAGAGGAGGCCAAGGCCGAAGGAGGCATCGGCGAGGCCAGGGTCGAGCGCGAGCGCCTGCAAGTAGGCCTGTTCGGCGGCGGCGAATTCTTGCCCGTCATTATGGATCATCGCCAGGAACAGCCAGCCGCGCGGCTGCGCGCCATTGCGCGCCAGCGAGGCGGTCATGCTGGCGGCAGCGTCCTCGCGCCGGCTGGCCGCGTAGCAGGCCCCGGCAATGTCGTTCCAGAGCACGGCTTCGCCCGGAGCCAGGGAAGCGGCGGCGAGCAGGACCTCGACCGCGAAATCGTTCCGCCCCTCCTCCCACAGCTTGAGGCCGAAAAAGCGCAACGCCTTGACCGGGGGGGCCCCTTGGGCGAACAGCGCCGCCAATCTGGGATCGCGCTCGCTCCACAACGCGATCGAATCCTCGATCTCGCCGAATGTCGGCAGCGCAAGCGCCGCAGGGGGATGGAAGGCTTGAGGATGGAGCGTCTCGAATGTCTGTTGCACTGGCTTTCCAATTCAGAGTGAATTCAGCCGATTGGCGGCCGGCCGAGCGGATGATCCGGTCTTCACGCTTGATTCCCGAGCGTCAGGCCGGATCGCGAGCAATCGAAGGTCATGTGTCACCGACACGATGATCGAGCTTACCCATTGGCAACACGACACATGCGCATGAGACGCACCGGCAGCCAGCACTGGCCGCCTTAAAGCTACGCGAAGCGCCGTCAAGACCGACGCCCAGGGCATCCTCGGAACGGAGCGCAAATCGCCGTCCGAAGCGGAACCGTCGTGCCTCGCTACATCGCGAAGCATTCGCGGAGCTGTCATACGATTTGCCCAATGATGATGGAATTGGAGCGAAGGGGCTGGTTCGCGCGCCTGTCTTGGGACGAGGTCATGCGCTTAGGCGAAGAGATAGAGTTCAATGTCGATAGATCCTCGCCGCATTTCAGGGCCCTGAATTCGGGTCAATGCCCTGCCGTCTAGCCCGCTAAGGTTGCGTGACGCTGATCATCTCGCTCCCGTTTTGGCCAGGAATTGCCTAATGCACTTGCGCCTGGGATTTGCTCCTTGGATTTCGGGAGGAGGAGGCCCGCGCGACGAGCCCGACGTCAGGGCGAAGAGCGCCAGCTGAAATCGTCGGCGCGGCCGGGCTTGGCGGCGCGCAGCTGGCCGGTCGCGAAGGAGGCGGCGATTGGCCGCGCCCCGGCAAGGGGGGACACCAGCTGACCGTCGGAGGATCGCTCGGGCGTCGTCAGCGAGATGATCGGCCCAACGATCGGCCGCTCGGGCAATCTGGCGATCAGCGGCACCGGATCGGCAGGTGGCAGGGTTCCGGCCATCTGATCAATCAGGCGCTCGATATCGCTCTTCGATGGGCCAGGCGGCGCGGCCGCGGGTGCTGCGCCGGGAGTCGCGGGGGAGAGGGGCGACGGGTTGGCAGGCGAGGCAACCACAGCGTCCGGCGCCGCGGCCGGCCTTTCGCTGAGGATGCGCTTCACCTCGATATCGGCGAAATAGGCCGCCTTGAGCGCGCCCGCCTTGGTGAAGCTGACCCCATCGCTGCTGCGCAGCTTGACCATGGCGCCGTTGAGAGCGGGGCCGGTATCCGTATATTTGCCGTCCTCACCGATGAAGGCGTCATGCAGATCCACGAAGGTCTGGCCCTTGGCGCGAGTCGCGTCGCGCACCAACTCGCTCAGGCTCTGCAGCTGCTCGGAAAATTTGGGCAGGCTCATCACCGGCAATCCGACCCAGACGACCGGGAGGTTCTTCTCCTTGAACACGCCGAGCAGCGCGTCGACCCGCTTGCCATAGGCCTCTCGCCAGGCATCCGATCCAGCTTCCAGCGCCGTGCCGCCGCTCTGCAGCGGCTGCCAGTCATTGATGCCGACCAGGATGACCGCGACGTCGAAATGCTGCGGCCCTGCGATCGCGGCGCGCGCCCCCTCCACCCAGTCGTATACGTCCTGGCGCGTCAGGCTCGAAACCGATTTGGTCTTGCGCACGACCTGCACGTCGGGATTGTCGGCGAACTCTTGATCGATGCCCTGCGCCAGCCGCTCCGCGAGCGCATCGCCGATGACCAGGATCGCGGTCGAAGGATTTGTCTTGGCCTTGATCGGCTCGTCCTGCGCAACCTCGCTCCCCGAGCGGCGCCCTCCGATTCTGCGAGCCGGATAGCTTGGAGCCGCGTATCGCGGAGCAGCGCGCGGATGGCGAATGGTCGGAACACTGGGCCGGGGTCGCGGCGCGCCGGTCGCCGGCGCGGCGCCGGCCCGGATGAATCTTTCGAGGAAGGAATCTTGGGCGGAAGCCGGGCGCGAATCGCCCGTCACGCAGGCCAAGGCGAGAAGAAGCGCCAAATAGCGAAATAAGCGGGCCATGAGCTTCTCCTATCGCCGCTTCATGGCAGCATATGGGCTTGCCTTCCATATATACACGTGAACGCCGAGAGCGACCAAGCGACCGAGAAAGGCTCAACCGCCGCCTTGGCTATCACCCTCTTCGAGCCCGGCGAAGGCGGCTGCCGTACGATCACGCAGGAGCGAGCCTGCGGAAGGGCGTCGACCCGAGAGGCCGGTTCCCAAGAGGCGATCGATCCCCACCAGGATGTATGCGGCCGCAAGGAAGGCCGCCCCAAGAAGGACGATATTCGTGGCGAGCCCGGTCAAGCCCAGGATAGCGGGATCGAGAAAATAGTAGGGATACCAGCCATCCGCGACACCCCGCATGAGGGCATAGACGCAATAGAGGAGGGGCCAGCTCACCGAAAACAGGGCGTCTTCCAAACGCAGCTCGCCATGCGGACGCAACAGCCAGAACAGCGCGACCGCGAAGGGTACCATATCGTGCAGGGCGAGATCTGCGAGCTTATACAGCCCCTGCGGGTTGAAGCGCCCTGCGAGCAGGGCCGAATTGAGGATGCCGGCCATGATGATCGCCGCGGTTGCCGCCGCCTCGATTCGCGGCGCGCCGAGGCCGGTCCGAGCCTTGGGGCGCAAGGCCGCATGCGCCAGCACCAGGACGGCAAAGAGGTTCGAGACATTCGTGAAGAATCCGAGGAAGCGCCAAAGGCCCGCCAGCGCCGTGTCGCCACGATCGTAGAAGCGGGCGAGCATCAGGCTAAGCTGCAATGTGAGCGCGGCAACGCCGATGCCCGCGCCGAGTGCCGCCATCAACCGCGCTGACTTCTCCCGCATGCCAAATCCTCGCTGCCCGGCCAAGCTCTAACATAACGGGAAGCCCGTCCTGAAATAGCGGCACGATAATGACGAATTTCAGCGCAATCTCGAGGCACGCCGTTTCTACGAAGCGCGGGGCTTCGTCCTCTTCGAGGAGACGGATGGAGCGCGAAACGAGGAGAAAGAGCCGGACGCGCATTACCTCTGGGAGCGCTCTTCCGATCGCGCCTGATCATGCGACCGCCGGCGCAAGGGGCCCGCGACGGCAGCCACGGCAAGGGCCTGTTGACATTTGGGCAACAAAAACCGGTGTTTTTCAGCAATTGCGATGCTGATGGCTGCCGCTGCGGGATCGGCGTGCCGGGTCCGCCGGGACATGCAAGCTACGACCCTATCACTCTGAAATCTATTGGCTTTCAGGGGCAAAACGGCTCGCCCTGCGGCGATTGTCGGGCCCTCAGAATGTCGAGGAATGTTGATTCTGAACCTTGCATGCTCCGATTCCGGTAGCCGGCTATATGATCGGTCGGAATGCTGGGCGCGCTTCGCCGCAAGCGCCTGGGCCATGCCGCGCAGATGGGGAGCCACAGGCGAATTGGGGCCGCGCCAGATCCCTGCTGCGCGACCAGCCCGGGCTTGCGGCGCCCCAGCTACGGATTCACTCTGTCAAAGAACCGTGTCCGGGCCATGGGCCGCGGCACGCCGTTTCGAGAGGCATAATAGTCGAGCCGCCATTAGAACGCAACAGGAACGATGGCTCGACACGGTCGGAGGTCTTGTTAGCGCTAGCGCGGCCGCCGCCACACGGGGCGGCGCGCAACTTGGCGAGGAGCTCTGGCGTCGGGAAGCCGTCGGCGATCATGCCGCTTTGTGCCTGGAAGCGCCGCACTGCCTCGCGCAGCGCCGGCCCGAGAAACCCGTCGAGCTTGTCGGCGTAAAGACCGAGCTTTTGCAGCAGCCTCTGCGCTTCGAGGCGCCCTTCATGATCGAGCCCGTCGATCACGGGCGGCCAGGCGGCCCGAAATCCCTGTGCTCCGCCGATGCGATCGGCAAGCGTGCCCACGGAAAGCGCATAGGAATCGGAGGTGTTATAGGTCTTAATGACGAAGAAATTGTCGCTGATCAGGAAGACCGGGCCGCGCCAGCCGACGGGGAAGAACAGCAGAGCCTCGCCGGAGGCGGGCATGGCTTCGCCGTCGGCGCGCGCGATGCCGCGCCGTCGCCATTCGGAAAAGCTCGCTCGCGAGAGCCGATAGTCGAAGCCCTGCGGCAGGACGACCTCGAAACCCCATGGCAGGCCGGGCCGCCAGCCATAGCCTTTCAGGAAATTGGCGATCGAGGCCAGCACGTCCGGCGTATTCGTCCAGATGTCCTTGCGGGCCCCGCCATCGAAGGCGATGGCGTATTTCATGAAGCTCGACGGCATGAACTGGGCCTGCCCCATGGCGCCGGCCCAGGAGCCCTTCATCTCGGCGCGCGCCACATGGCCCTGTTCGAGCATGACGAGCGCAGCGATCAGCTCGTCGCGGAACAGCCCGCCGCGAAAGCCGATGAAGGCAAGGCTCGCAAGCGAAGCTATGACGTCCTTGCCGCCGATCCCGGCCCCATAATTCGATTCGAGCCCCCACAGGGCGACCACGATATGGCGGTCGACGCCGAAGCGCTGCTCGACGGCGGCGAGCGCATCGCTCCAGCGCGCTGCGAGCGCGCGGCCTTGCTCGACTTGCCGCGGCGCGACGGCGGAGGCGAGATAGTCGCGGATCGAGCGCTCGAACTCCGCTTGCTTCTCGGTGTGCCCGATCACCGATGGGTCGAGACGCACGCCGAGAAACGCCCGGTCGAAGGTTTGGCGCGAGACGCCAGCCTTTTGCGCGTCGGGCCAAAGCCCCTCGACGAAGGCGGAAAAGCGTGCGGCCTCGTCGGGCGGCCTTGGGCTCGCCTGGGCCGGAGCAGGCTTGGGGGCGGCTGTCGAGGGGATGCCCGATGGGAGCGCGATCGAGGCGATGAGTGCCGCGCAGCCCCAAAGGATCAGGAAGCGGATGCGCAAGATCAGGCGGCGCGCTGGTCGATGAGCCGCTTTTCCCAGGCCAGCGCCTGCGCCACGATTGCGTCGAGATCGTCATGCTGCGGGGTCCAGCCGAGCTCGGCGCGAATGCGGTCGGCCTTGGCGATGATGGCGGCCGGGTCGCCCTCCCGGCGCGGCGAGAGCTTGACCTCGAAATCGACGCCCGAGACGCGCTTCACCACCTCGACGACCTCGAGCACCGAGAAGCCGGCGCCATAGCCGCAGTTCAAGGTCAGGCTGTCGCCGCCGGTGCGCAGATGCGCGAGCGCCGCGAGATGGGCGCGAGCGAGATCCGTGACCTGGATGTAGTCGCGCAGGCAGGAGCCATCCTTGGTCGGATAATCGGTGCCGAAGACCTCGAGGAAAGGCCGCTCGCCGAGCGCCACTTGAACGGCCGCCTTGATGAGGTGGGTGGCGCGCGGCGTCGATTGTCCGGCGCGTCCCTTCGGATCCGCCCCGGCGACATTGAAATAGCGAAGCGCCACATGGCGCAGCCCATGGGCGCGTCCGGCGTCCTGGAGCATCCATTCCGTCATCAGCTTCGAGCGGCCATAGGGCGAGACGGGATCCGGCCTGGCGTCCTCGCCGACCGGGTTCTCGCGCGGATTGCCGTAGACCGCGGCGGTCGAGGAGAAGATCACCTGCTTGACGCCACCGTGCACCGCAGCTTCGATCAGGTTGCGCGATTTCACGGTGTTGCCGAGATAGTAGCCGAGCGGGTCGGCGACCGAATCCGGCACCACGATCTTCGCCGCGAAATGCGCGATCGCCTCGATCTCGTGCTCGGCGATGAGCCGCAGCAGGAGGGCGCGGTCGCCCGCATCGCCGCGCACCAAGACGACGCCTTCGGGCACCGTCGCGGCAAAGCCCGTCGAGAGGTCGTCGAGGACGATCACCTTCTCGCCCGAATCGACGAGCTCGAGCACCATATGCGAGCCGATATAGCCGGCCCCGCCGGTCACCAGGATGGACATCATTGCGCTCCTTGCCGGCACCTGCCTTGCCGGGCAGGACGCAGCTTCGATATCGCCGCTTCCCCGTCCGTCAGGCGCCCATGGCGGATTCCCATGCCCGAAATCCCTTTATAAAGCCCTTTATCATCGAGCCGCCATGGGCCGGAAACCTTACCTCGCAGGCGAAATTGACAAAGTCACGTCGGCACAGCAGGGCTGCGGCCATGATCTGGCCTCGAGGTAACCATGAAGCGCATTCGCAAGGCGGTGTTTCCCGTTGCCGGGCTTGGCACCCGTTTCCTGCCCGCCACCAAGGCGATACCCAAGGAGATGCTGACCATCGTCGACCGCCCGGTGATTCAGCATGTGGTCGACGAGGCGCGTGCCGCCGGCATCGAGCATCTCGTCTTCGTGACCGGCCGCAACAAGGGCGTGATCGAGGACCATTTCGATATGGCCTTCGAGCTCGACCGCATGCTCGCCGAGCGCGGCAAGGAAAAGGAGATCGAGGAGTTGCGGCGCGACCTGCCGGCGGCGGGCGGAACGAGCTTCACGCGCCAGCAGGCCCCCCTCGGCCTCGGCCATGCCGTGTGGTGCGCCCGCGATATCGTGGGCGATGAGCCCTTCGCCGTGCTCCTTCCCGATATGCTGCATCAGGGCGCCGAGCCTTGCCTCAAGGGCATGATCGAGGCCTATGAGGCAAGCCCCTCGAACATCATCGCCGTCTATGAGGTGCCGATGAGCGAGACCCACCAATACGGCATCCTCGGTGTCGGATCGCCCGGGAAGGGCGGGTTGCTGCCGGTCGTCTCGATGGTCGAGAAGCCGCCGAAAGGCACCGCGCCGTCCAATCTCGCGGTCTCCGGGCGCTATATTCTCGAGCCCGCGATCTTCAAGATATTGGAAACCCAGAAGCGCGGCGCGGGCGGAGAGATCCAGCTCACCGACGCCATGGTGGCGCTCGCCAGGTCGCGTCCCTTCTCGGCCTTTCGATTCGACGGCAGGATCCACGATACCGGCACCAAGCTCGGCTTCCTCACGGCGAATATCGCCTATGCGCTCGAGCGGGCCGATCTCGGCCCCGCCTTGCGTGTGGAGATCAAGGCGATGCTGGGGTGAGGGCGCCCGGATTGGAATAGAGGCGAGGGGCGATGACATCGAGACGTCTGCCCCACGGCGATCAAGCTGTCCTCGATATGCGCAAGCTCGAGGATTATTGCCTAAGTCCCGGGAAAACCCGGCGCCGAAGAGGGCGCTACGAAAACGCCGCGCCTCCGCCATGCGGAGCCGCCATCGCCAATTGAGCTAACGTCATATTGACCGCGCTTCGTCTTTGGCGCCTCGAGAAGGCACTGCTCCTCAGCCGGGACGAGCGCCTCGGGGCCGCGCGAATGCAGAATGCGCGCGCCTTGAACCAATAATGCCCGAGCTCAGGCTCGATCCTGATCAGATTGAGGACCTTCTCGCCTATCTAAAACGATATGCGCCTCGCCCTGGAGCGCGTTGACGATCTCGGCGGCCGGCTTGCCGTCCGGCCCGATCGAGACGAGCGCCCTGAAATGATCCTGGAGCGGCGGGGGCTTTAAGAGCGATCTCCTCGATAGCGGACGCCAGCCAGTCAGTCCCGCGAACACCTGCCATAACCCTCATTCGCATCGTGGCTCAGGATAGCGCAACGACTCCGCGGGACCAAACAACTAGGG
>JBIOEK010000157.1:0-8096 GCA_044445925.1 Hyphomicrobiales bacterium | reverse complement strand
TCGCTGGCGGAAAGTGTGCGATGGCCCCAATCTTGAAACATCATCTCAACTAATTCGCGGATAAACACGTCATCTTCGACGATCAGTATCACGGCCACTAGAACCCCTCCGGCGTGACGACTGGCACCGCGGCTGTCGATGCTCCTTCTGCCAGCATGATGACCGCCAGAGCCCTTCCGGCCACGACCAGGGCCTCCAGGGAACGCGCCTGGACGGCAAACGTTCCCGAATTTCGAAAGTTTTTTCGAATCGAGCCGGCTGTTGGAAACTATCGCGCTATATCCGTGATTTACACCGGATCGCGCCATTGCTCGGGCAGGACCTGGGCATCGCGCTGCAATTCTCGAGCTCCAGAAGCGCTCAGACGAGCGACATGACGCCCTCGACGACTGCCAGGATGAAGCCGAAATTGACGGCGAGACCAAGCGCCCCGAACAGCGCCGCGACCGCCATGATCACGCCGTCGCGCTCGACCAGGGCAAGCCCGGTCAGGCAGATGGAGATGCCCAGCGGGATCTGCCCAATGAGCGGGGCGGCGCAGACGAGGCCTAAGGAGACGATCAGCAGCAACAGCCCCGCGCCGCGCAGCTCCCACGAGGCCGGCAGGAAGCTCAGGCGCTTGCGCGAGAAGCGTTCGAGCCTGCGCAGCACGGGCGTCGCCCGGGCAAGCGCGACATCCAGCCGCTCGCGCGCTACCGAAGCGGCGAGCGCCCGGCGCGGAATCCAGGGGTGATGGCGCCCGAGCACGATCTGCAAGGCGATGAAGACCAGCATCAGCCCACACACCAAGGGGATGGGCGGGGGCATGGGCAACACATTGGGAAGGCCGAGCACCACCATCAGGAGCGCAAAGCCGCGCTCCTCGAGCGAATCGACGATTTCGCCGAGCGAAACGCGAGCTCCCTGGGCGTTGGCGGCGATCCCGTCCAAGACTTCGGAGGCGCGACGGTCGACTTCGGAGGCGCGACGGTCGGCGGGCGACGAAATTTCCATGGTGGGGACGACGCCGCTCTCGGACCGATGCGACGCCCTCTTAGCCCATCTCCGCGCTCGGCAAAAGGCCGGGCTCGCCAGCGGCCGAACTCGCTGCCGGCCAAGCTCGGCCGAGGCCGAGCTCAGTTCAGCGCGTATTCCTTCTCGCGCAGAAGCAGCTCGCAGGGCTTGATCAATCTCGAATGGGCGACGCGCACGGAATGCAACGGCCCATCGAGCTTGTCGGCCCAGAAGGCGAGAAAATCATGCAGCACCGGGAAGCGTGGTGCAACATCATAGTCTTGCCAAATATAGCTTTGCAAGAAGTTGGGATGATCCGGCAAGCGGTAAAGTATCTCCGCTGTCGTCAAGCCGTATCCGGCCAACTGCCGGATGAAATCCTTCGAGACCATTCCATCCTCCTTGCGAGATAGAAGCGGCCCAGCGTCAGTTGATCATCATCCGACGAAGGCATTAACCCTTAGTTACCGAGGATGGTTCCGAGGTTCATTTGACAAGAAGAGATTTTTTCTCGAACGCGTCGCGAACACCGGCACCCTCCGTCATGGAGCGTGGCAAAACCCGTGCCGAGGAGCTAGGGCAGCTGCCGGCCGGGGCCGGAAATTCTGCGCTTTTTTCGAGGCCTGTTGTATTTTTGCGCCGAATATGCGGCAGATTTCACTCGGCCGGCTGGATAGCAGCCGGGCGCGTCGGCTGCTGCTCGGCGTCCCGACGCGGAAACAACAGCGCGCCCACGAATATCAGCGCCCCGCAGATGGCGAGGATGCGATAGGTGCCGATGAAATCGCCCGTCGCGTCATGCATCCTCGCAGCCATGGTCACCGCGAAGGCAGCGACGGCGAAATTCAAGAAATAGCGCACCGCATAGATGCGCCCGCGCAGGTGGTCGGGCGCGTATTTCGCGGTCATCGCCTCGTTGACGGTCACCTGCCCGAACTGGCCGAGCATGGCCACCATGGCGGCTGCGGGCGCCGAGAGGCCCAAGGCGTTGATCAGGAAGAACAGCCCGACCATCTGCAAGCCGGAAGTGACGAGGAACACGGTCCCGAGCGAGAAGCGGTCCATGCAGCGCCCGACGGTGAGTTGGGCGAGCGCGCCGACGATGGTGACCGCGGTGGTGACGGCGCCCGCCGCCGTCGCGGACTGCACGAGATCGGGCAAGCGCTCCTCGAACAATTTCGGGAAGGTGACGCTCGCCACGTTGAAGACGAGCCCCGCCGCGAAGGTGCAGAAGAATAGGATGCCGAAGACCCGCAGGATCGTGAAGCGCGAATATTGCCCGGCATGCGGGCTCCTGCGCGTGGCGCGCTCGGCGGCCTCCGGCACCATCAGCACGAAGGCCGTGCCGATCGCCAGCGCCACGATGCCGGGCAGGATGAAGGCGAAGCGCCAGCCGATAAGATCGGTGACGGCCCCGGTGATGAAGGGCGCGGCCGCGATGGCGAGGTTTCCGAAGACGCCGTTGAGCCCGATGACCCGTCCCAGCCGCCCGGGCGAAGCGCTCGCGACCATCATCGGCGCGCCGACCGGATGATAGATCGACGCGACGAGGCCGATCGCTCCAAGACCCGCCGCAAGGGTGAAGAAGGAGCTCGTTGCGGCGGTCGCGAGGCAGGTCACGCCCGAGCCGAAGAAGAAGACGACCATCATGCCGCGCCGGCTCCATTTGTCGCCGAGCCAGCCTGAAGGCAGCGAGCCGAGGCCGATCAGCACGAAGGCTCCGAGCGATAGCTGCAGCAGCGTGCCGTAGCTCACCTCGGGGAAGGCCTTCTCCATCGCCAGGATCGTCGTTGGGTAGATGAGCATGATGTAGTGATCGAGCGCATGCCCGAGATTGGCGAACCAGATGATGCGGTTCTTGACGCGCTCGGGCGCTGCGGACATGGCGGTAGCTTCGCTGTCAATCTTCGGGTGCCGGGCTTATACATTGGCCGCCGCAAGGCGTCTTGCCAAATTTCGTCCCATTAAGCTTCACCGCCGGGCCAGACCGTTCACCTTGGCAATCCGCCCGGAAGCCTGGCGGCTCGCGTGCCGATGAACCCCATCAGAACGACGGCGGAAAGGATTATGCATCCACCGAGAATTGACGCCGGCGGCGGCGCTTCTCCGTTGAAGAGCCAGACCCAAATCGGGCCGAAGACATTCTCCGTCTGGGCCAAGACCGTCAATCCGACAGCCGGTATGAAGGCAGCCCCCTTGATGAACAGCGTCGAGCCGAGCCCCATGAACAGGAAGCCGTTCGAAACGGCGGCGGCCACGTCCAGCGGCGGGGGCAGCAAAGCCCGACCCGCCAAAAAGGTCGTCACGGCCGCGACGATCATCGTCCAGACCGACGACAGAAAAACCACGGGGCTGAGGTCGCGCCCTCCAGCGCGCCTGAGGCAAACGATGTAGCCCGCAAAGGAGAGCGCCGATCCCAAGGCCATCGCATTGCCGAACGCGGAACCGGCTCGAATCTCGGTCGTCCCCAGGGCCGCGCCGGGGGCGGGCGCGCTCATGAGAGCGTCTCCCCAAACGATCACGGCCGCCCCGATCAGGCCCAGGATGACGGCGAGCAGCGCGAGCGGATTGACCCGCTCGCGCAAGAACAAGAATCCGGCCGCCGCCGAGAGAAGCGGAGCGCAAGACGACAGGAAGAGGGCGTTGGCGACGCTCGTCGACTTCATCGCCAGGATGAAGCAGATCATGGCGCAGCCCACCATGCCGGTCGCCGCGGCGCCGGCCATCCCCATGGCCCGGACGCGCGTGAGGACCGGGACAGCGTGTCCCAGACGGTTCCAGAGGAGGAAGACAAGCACCGTGCCGAGCGACCGGTAGCCGAGATATTGCATGGCGTCGGTATCGGCGGCGACCCGCGTCAGCGTTCCGGTGAAGCTCCACAGGAGGCCCGACGAAAGAGCGAGCGCGCAGCCTTTGAGATAAGGCCTTCGACCGGTGTCGGCCGACACCAGCTTCATGTCATTCCCCTTCCGCTCGGGCGGGCGCTTCCCTCCGCAACATACCCTCGCGTCGATCACCTGGGAAACGGGCCTCCGATTCTTTCCCGCACCTGCGCCAAGGCCTCAGGCGTGTCGGCATCCGTCAGGATCGCCGGGTCTCTGACCTCGAGGACGAGCACATCCTTGCGCCCTAGCAGCAATTTGCGGGCGCCCGCATCGCCGCGAAGCCCCGAGATCTCGGCAAAGAGCTCGCGCGAGACGAGCACCGGATTGCCCCATTCTCCGGCATGCGCCGGGACCACGGCGCCCGCCTCCGGCGCCTCCCCGAAGCGGGCGATGAGCGCATCGATGACAGGGGCGCCGACGAGCGGCATGTCGCCGAGGCAGATGAGCGCGCCCGAAGCTCGTGGCGGAACGGCGCCGATTCCGGCGATGAGCGAGGTCGCGAGACCCTCGCCATAGCGGGGATTGTCGACGGCGCGGATGTCGAGCCCCGCGAGCGCTGCGGCGAGCTTCTCGCGCTCATGCCCCATGACGACGATGACCGGGCGGGCCTGCGAAGCAAGAACCGCGCGCGCCGTCCTGCGGATCAGCGTCTCGCCGCCGAGCGCAGCGAGCATCTTGTTCTCCCCCATGCGGGTCGAGCGGCCGGCGGCCAGGATGACGGCGGCGACGCTCATGGCCCAGGGCGCCTCGGCTCGATCATGCCCTCGATCATGCCTTGGGCGGCTCGGCGCGGGGCTGCGGCCGCGTCTTGATCTCCATCAGCAGGCCGCCCACGCCCATGGCGACGACCTCGGCGCGACCGACCGGAAGGCCGGCGAGCAGGCGCTGCAGCACCCAGTCGAAGCCGTTCTCCTTCGGGCTGCGGGCGCAGCCCGGCGCGCCGAGGACGGGTGACGTGCCCATCTCGGCGAGCAGCAGGAGATTGCCCGGATCGACCGGCATGCCGAGATGCTCGATGCGGCCACCGGCCGCCTCGATGGCGGCGGGAATCACATCGCGCCGGTCCGAGATGGCCGAAGCGCCGAAGACGATCAGGATGTCGGGCTTCGCCGCAACGGCACGGCGCAGCGCCTCGGCGAGCGCCCCCGCCTCATGCGGCACCCGCTCCTCGAAGATGATCGAGGCGCCTGCCGGAGCGAGGCGCTCCGAGAGCACGTCGAGCGTCTTGGCGACGACGGAGGGCTTCAGCCCCGGCAGCACGGTCGAGATCGCGGCGATGCGTCGGCGCATGAAGGGCGCAATGCGGATGAGCGGCGTCGCCCCCTCCTTTATCGCCGCCTCGAGCGCCGAGCGCGGCACCGCATAGGGAATGATCTTCACGGTCGCCACCATCTCGCCCCGGCTCACGGCGCGGAAGGCCGGCAAGGTCGCGAAGGTGATGGCCTCGTCGACGGCATTGACGCGCTCGATGCGGTCACGATCGAGCACCAGCACGCCGCCCTCCTCGGCGAACAGGTTGGCGCGGCCGGTGAAGGGTGGATCGATCCGGATATGGGCCCCGGCTAACCTTGCCGCCAGCGCCGCCGCGGCCTCATCCTCGTGCACGTCGTCGGCGTCGAGCCGGGCGGCCACGAGGCCGGCGACCCCGGCCGCCTTCAGCCGGGTGGCCATATCCTGCGTGAGGCGCGAACCCTTGCGCAGCACCACCTCGCCGGCCCGGACCGCATGGGCGGAAATGGCACCGACCGCCTCGGATAACGGAACATAGCCGAACCTCATCTCGACGCGGCAGCCTTGCTCTTCGGGAGCGCGGCCTCGGACTTGCGCAGCGCGCCAATGAGCTGGGCCAAGGTCGCGAGCGCGATCTCGGCGGGCGTCGCCGCGCCGATGTCGAGGCCGATCGGGGCCGAGATGCGAGCGATGTCGGCGTCGCCAAGGCCTGCTTCCTTCAACCGTTCGGCACGCTTGGCATGGGTGCGCTTCGAGCCGAGCGCGCCGACATAGAAGCAATCGGCCTTCAGCGCCGCGATCAGCGCCACATCGTCGATCTTCGGGTCATGGGTGAGCGCCACGAGCGCGGTGTAGCGGTCGAGCGGATGCTGCCTGAGATAGACGTCCGGCCAGACGGGATGGAGCGCGACATCGGGAAACCGCTCGGGGCTCGCGAAAGCGGTGCGCGGATCGACGATCGCCACCTCGAAATCGAGGATCTTCGCCATGGGGGCGAGCGCCTGGCTGATATGGACGGCGCCGGTCACCATGATGCGCACGGGCGGGGAGTGCACCGTGAGGAAGTAGCGTCTGCCGCTCTCCTCGACCGTACCGCTCTTGCCGAGGCGCAGCTGGTCGCCCAACGCCGCCGCGAGCGGATCCTTCTTGAGCTGGGTCGCCTTCACCAGCCGCTGCTCGCCCGAATCGAGATCGGTGACCAGCACGGCCGCGCAGCGTTTGGCGCGCTCGACATTCATGGCGGAGAGAAGTGCGATCTTCATCTGGCCCTCACGAGCGATCGAGCGCGAGACGAACGCCGAGCGCGGCGATCAGCGAGCCGCCGACGATGCGAACCAGGCGCTGCATCGCGCCGGCGCGCCGCAGTCTCGCGACCACGGTAGAGGCGAGGAAGACCGTGACGATATCGGCCGAGCTGAAGGCGCAATTGACCGTGATGCCCAAGATCAGGAATTGCAGCCACACCGGATAGGCAGCCGAAGGATCGACGAATTGCGGCAGGAAAGCCAAGAAGAAGATCGCCACCTTGGGATTGAGGATCTCGACCAGCATGCTTTCGAGGAAGGCGCGGGCCGGGCTCTTCCAGGCGGGCATGGCGATCTCGCCGACTTTGGCCCGCTTGCGGATCATGCCGATGCCGATCCAGACCAGATAGGCCGCGCCGATGAGCTTCAGCGCGACATAGAGCGCGGGCACATGCTGGAACACGGCCGAGAGGCCAAGCGTCGCCGCGATCACATGCAGATAGCAGCCGCAATGGATGCCGAGCGCGGCGAGGAGCCCGCTCTTGCGCCCGCGCGCCAGCGTCTGCGCCGCGGTGTAGAGCAGGGCAGGCCCCGGATAGACGGCGAACACGAAGGTCGCGGCCGCAAAGGCGATCAGGATGTCGAAAGAGGGCATCGGGAAACTTCAGTCGAGCTTCTCGACATAAACCTTGATGCGGCCGCCGCAAGACAGCCCGGCCCGCCAGGCCGCCTCGTCGGCGACGCCGAATTCGAGCATCCTCGACTTGCCCGTCTCGATCACATCCATCGCCTCGGTGACCACCTCGCCTTCGACGCAGCCTCCGGAGACCGAGCCGAGGAAGGATCCGTTCTCGTCGATGATGAGATGGCTGCCGACCGGACGCGGCGCCGAGCCCCAGGTTTCGATGACGGTCGCGAGCGCGACGCCACGCGCCTCCTTCGACCATTCCTCGGCTTTGGCGAGAATATCGGATTCGCTGGCGACCATGACGCGCCTCCAATGCTTCCGTGACCGAAATGCCGTCGCATGCCGGCTTCAGGATGGAAATCTGTGCGATCCAGGCCCCCCGCGCAAGGGCTAAGGCGACATGGCAGGCCGAGCGTTCGAGGAATGCTCCGCGCTCCTATCTGCCTTGCGCCGCCCCCTGACCCCGTAGCCCAAATCGCCTCGATCGCCGCAGCCTGCGCCGCCATCGCGGCAGCCCGTCATCTTCGGGGTCGAGCACGACCTCTTCGGAAAACCGGGTTTCACTTTTCAAGATCATGCTCTAAGTCGTTTAAAGGGGTCAGGGGCCGGCTACGGCTCGTGGCCGACATCATGGCAGGAAAGATCAACGTCTCATGGCCAATGTGGTCGTCGTCGGCGCCCAATGGGGCGACGAGGGCAAGGGCAAGATTGTCGACTGGCTGTCCGAGCAGGCCGATGTCGTGGTGCGCTTCCAGGGCGGCCACAATGCCGGCCACACCCTCGTCATCGACGGCACGACCTACAAGCTCTCGCTGCTGCCATCAGGCGTGGTGCGCGGCAAGCTATCGGTCATCGGCAATGGCGTGGTGCTGGACCCGCAAGCGCTCATCGACGAGATCGCGCAGCTCAGGACGCAAGGCCTCGAGATCACGCCGCAGATCCTGCGCGTCGCCGCGAATGTGCCGCTCATCCTGCCCCTGCATCGCGAGCTCGACGCCGCCCGCGAGACCTCGAACGCCGGCACGCGCATCGGCACGACGAAGCGCGGCATCGGGC
>JBIOEK010000156.1:0-8123 GCA_044445925.1 Hyphomicrobiales bacterium | reverse complement strand
GCGAGGCCGCGCCGCAAGGCGTCGAGATCCTCGCGGCCAAGATCGGTCTTCTTTGCCCCGCCATGCATCTTGAGCGCGCGCGCGGTCGCCACGATCACGGCGGCTGAGGGCTCAAGCCCCGCCATGCGGCATTTGATGTCGAAGAACTTCTCGGCGCCGAGGTCGGCCCCGAATCCTGCTTCCGTGACCACATAATCGGCAAGGCTCAAGGCGGCCTTCGTGGCCATGACCGAGTTGCAGCCATGGGCGATATTGGCGAAGGGACCGCCATGCACGAAAGCGGGCGTGCCCTCGAGCGTCTGCACGAGATTCGGCGCGAGCGCATCCTTCAAGAGCACGGTCATGGCGCCGGCGGCCTGCAGATCGGCGGCGGTGATCGACTTCTTGTCGTGAGTTTGCGCAACCACCATGTGCGACAGCCGCTGCTGCAGCTCCCCGAGGCTCTGCGACAGGCAGAAGATCGCCATCACCTCGGAGGCGACCGTGATGTCGAAGCCCGCCTCGCGCGGGGTTCCGTTGGCGACGCCGCCGAGGCCGGACACGATCTGGCGGAGCGAGCGGTCATTCATGTCCATGACGCGGCGCCAGGAGACGCGGCGAGGATCGATGGCGAGCTCGTTCGCCCAATAGACATGGTTGTCGATGAGCGCGGCGAGGAGGTTATGGGCCGCCGTGACGGCGTGGAAATCGCCGGTGAAATGCAGGTTGATCTGCTCCATCGGAACGACTTGCGCGTAGCCGCCGCCGGCCGCGCCCCCCTTCATGCCGAAGCAAGGCCCGAGCGAAGGCTCGCGCAAGGCGATCATGGCGCGCTTGCCGATATGTCTCAGCCCGTCGCCGAGGCCGACCGTGGTCGTCGTCTTGCCTTCGCCGGCGGGCGTAGGCGTGATGGCGGTGACGAGGATCAGCTTGCCTTGCTCGGCATTCGCAGCTCGGGCGCGCCGTTCCGCCAGGAAGGAGAGCCCGATCTTGCCGATATGGCGTCCATGGGGCTCGAGCGCCTCATCCGGTATGCCCGCTCGCTCGGCGATCGCGGAGATGGGCTCAAGCGTGGCGGCGCGGGCAATCTCGATGTCTGACGGCACGGCTTACATCCTGCATATCGGGAGGGGAGAGGGCTGGCGGGAAGCAGTCACGAATTCTTAGAGCCGATCGCGGGTGAAGGCGAGTGGCCGGATCAAAGGAGAGTGATATCAAAGGCCAGCGATATCAAAGGCCGGCGATATCAAAGGCCGGCAATTTCAAGGGCCAGCAATTTCAAGGGCCTCTTGGCTGTTGATCCACGAGTTGAAGGCGCTCGATGATCATGCCGGGCAAGATGAAGCAGGTCGGCCCGATGATCGCCGGTCCCTTGACGACAGCGCCCTCCTCGATGCGTGCGGTCTCATGCACGCCGATATCGCCCTTGACGCGGTAATCGCGGCCGAGGCTCGCGAGCCTCCCCGACACGATCTGCGCGATGGCGCCGGTCAGGCGCCAGGGCGGGCATGGCGGCAAGCGCCGAAAAGGCGTCGCTCGAAAAGCGTCGCACGAATTCTCCGACGCTGAGGCTTGGCGTTTCGCGCCTGGGCATGCCGCTAGGGCCCCATGCCGGGAATGGGATCCATCTTGGCCGCTACCCCGAGATTCGCGCGGCGAATTCCGCGATCGTCGGCAGGATTTTCGCCACGATGACGCGCATGCCCTCCGCGTTCGGATGCAGGCCGTCCGGCTGCGTGAGCGCGCTGTCGCCGGCGACGCCGTCGAGAAAGAAGGGATAGAGGATCAGGCCGTATTTCGTCGAAAGCCTCGGATAGATCGCGTCGAAGGCCGACACATAATCGGCGCCGAGATTGCGCGGCGCATACATGCCGCAGAGCAGGACAGCGACGCCGCGGCCCTTGAGCCTGCCGATGATCTGATCGAGGGTCGTTTCGCAGCGCTTGGGGTCGATGCCGCGCAAGGCGTCATTGGCGCCGAGCTCGAGGATGACGCCCTGCGTGCCTTGCGGCACCGACCAGTCGAGCCGCGCCAAGCCATCCTCGATCGTGTCGCCGGAGACGCCGGCATTGGCAATCGCCGCCTCGATGCCCTTCTCCGAGAGCGCCCGTTGCAGCAGCACCGGGAAGCTTGCTTCGAGCGGCAGCCCGAAGCCGGCCGTCAGGCTATCGCCCAGCGCCACGAGGCGCAGCGGTGGCGCCGCCTTGGCGCGCCCGCTCATCGCGGCCATCGCCGCCGCTGCGGCGATGAGCCCACGGCGCGAGACAAGCCCGCCTTGCTTCCGCCGGAGTTCCCCTGCATCGCTGCGCGCCCTGGGTGAGCCGGCGCTGCCTCGAGCGGGCCAATTCGTCGCGCGCCTGACGTCATTTCCCTTCGCCTCGGATCGCCTCATGCTCTCATCCATCATCAAGCTCCGCGGCGTCGATCTCAGTCTGGGGCGCGGCGCTGCTCGCGTCCATATCCTTCGCGGGATTTCGCTGGAAGTAGGGCGGGGCGAGGCCTTGGGTCTCGTCGGACCTTCGGGTTCGGGAAAATCTTCGCTCTTGATGGCGATCGCGGGTCTCGAGCGCATCGATGCGGGCACGGTCGAGATCGACGGCCAGGATCTTGCCCGGCTCGACGAGGACGACCTTGCGGAGTTCAGGGGAAGGCGCATCGGCATCGTGTTCCAGTCCTTCCATCTCATTCCGACGATGACGGCGCTCGAGAATGTCGCGGTCCCGCTCGAGCTTGCGGGGCGCGCCGACGCTTTCGAGCGGGCGGCCCGGGAATTGCGGGGAGTGGGTCTCGGCAACCGCCTGGGCCATTATCCGGCCGAGCTCTCGGGAGGCGAGCAGCAGCGCGTCGCGGTTGCCCGCGCCATCGCGCCGGACCCCGCCATCATCTGCGCCGACGAGCCGACCGGCAATCTCGACGAGGAGACCGGCGCCCAGATCGCAGACCTCGTCTTCGCGCTGCGGCGCGAGCGCGGCGCGACGCTCGTCTTCGTCACCCATGACCTGCCGCTCGCGGAGCGTTGCGACCGCATCGTCCGCCTGCGCTCCGGCATGGTCGAGGCCGACGCCATGGCTTCGTCCTGAACATGGATGCCGTCAACCCCAGGCCGAGCTTCGAGGTGCAGCGCGTGCCGCGCGGCCTCGCGGGCCTGAGACTCACGCTGCGTCTCGCTTGGCGCGATCTTTCCGCGGGCGCCCGGGGATTTGGCGTGTTCCTCGCTTGCCTCGCCATCGGCACAGGCGCGATCGCCGGCGTCGGTTCGCTGGCGCGCGGCCTCGCCGAAGGCCTCGCGGCACAGGGCCGCGTCATCATCGGGGGCGATATCTCCTTCGCGCTGCTGCAGCGCGAGGCAAATCCGGATGAACGCTCGGCGATCGGCAAGCTCGGGCAGGTCGCGCCCGTCGCGACCCTCAGAGCCATGGCCCGCGCCTCGAGCGGCGAGGCGGCTCTCGTCGAGATCAAGTCGGTCGAGCCCGGCCGATACCCGGTGCTCGGGCAGCTCGCGAGCGATCCCGATGCGTCCTTGCCCGATCTGCTCAAGGTTCAAGGGGACGCTTACGGCGCGATCGTCGATCCGACGCTGTTCGCCAGGCTCGATCTGAAGCCTGGCGACGTGGTGACGATCGGCAGGGCGCGCATCGAGCTTCGGGCAAAGCTGGTCTCGGAACCCGATACGCTCGCCGTCGGCATCGGGCTTGGCCCGAGGATCATCCTGTCGCAGGAGGCGCTGCGGGCGAGCGGCCTGCTGCAGCCCGGCAGCCTGGTGCGCTGGAGCTACCGTGTGCTGCTCCCGCAAGGGAACAATGACGACGCGGCGCTCGAAGCGGCCACGGCCGGTCTTAAGGCGCAATTTCCGCAATCGGGATTCGATATCCGCTCGCGGCTCAATGTCGCGCCGCAATTCGAAAAGAACATCAAGAGGTTCACGCAATTCCTGGCGCTCGCCGGGATCGTCGCGCTGCTCGTCGGCGGGGTGGGGGTCGCGAATTCGGTCACGGCTTTCGTGGAGCGCAGGCAGGTGACCATCGCCATCCTCAAGAGCGTCGGCGCAAGCGGCTCGCGCGCCGTCGCCATCATGCTCTGCGAGGTGGCGATGCTGGCATTCGCCGGCATCGTCATCGGGGTGCTCGCGGGCGCGGCGCTGCCCTTCCTGCTCGTGTGGCTGTTCGGCGACGTGCTGCCGGCACCGGTCCTGCCGGGGCCATTTCTTGGTCCCTTGGCGCTCGCGGCCCTGTTCGGGGCGCTCGTTGCCGGCGCCTTCTCGCTCTGGCCCTTGGGCCGCGCCCATGACGTGCCCTCCTCGAGCTTGTTCCGCGATTTCCTGGCGGCGGATCGGCGCCGGCCGCGCTTGCGTTACGCGGTCGGCTCGGGCGTGCTGGCGCTCGCTCTCATCGCCGCCTCGATCCTGCTGTCCTGGGATCGGCTCATCGCCGTCATCGCTGTCATCGCCTGCGGGGGCGCCTTCATCCTCTTGCGCGGCGTGGGCTTTGGCATCACTTCGCTGTTGCGCCGCTTGCCGCCCCCGAAGAACCCGCTGGCGCGGCTCGCTCTCGCCAATCTGCATCGCCCTGGCGCCGCAACCGCCGCGGTGATCGTCTCGCTCGGCCTCGGGGTGACCCTGATCGTGGCGCTCGCCGTCATCGACGCGACACTTTCGCGCGAGCTTACGCGCAGCCTGCCGAAACGAGCGCCGAATTTCTATTTCCTCGACGTTCCAGGGAACGATGCCGAGCGTTTCCTAGCCCTCATCGAAGCAACCGTGAACGGCGCGGTGCAGCAGCGCGTGCCGATGATGCGTGGCCGCATTGTCTCGCTAGCCGGCGTGCCGGCCGACAAGGTCAAGGCCTCCGAGGATGTCGCCTGGGTCCTCGAAGGGGATCGTGGCATCACCTTTTCGGCGACGCTGCCGGAGGGCGCCAAGCTCGATCGAGGCGAATGGTGGCCCCAGAATTACGCCGGGCCGCCGCTCGTCTCGATGGAGCGCGATATCGCCAAGGGGTTCGGCTTGAAGCTCGGCGACGCCATCGTCGTGAACGTGCTCGGCCGCGACGTGGAGGCACGGGTCGCCAATCTGCGCAGCGTCGAATGGTCCTCGCTCGCGATCAATTTCGTCATGGTGTTCTCGCCAAGCGCCTTCGCCGGCGCCCCTTTCAACGATCTTTCGACCTTGCGGTTGAAGGATGGAGGCACAGCGCAGGAGGAGAACGCCGTCGTCAGGGCCGTGGCCCTGGGCTTTCCGACCGTCACCTCGCTGCGCGTCAAGGATGCGCTCGAGGCGATCGACGGCTTGGTGCGCAAGCTTCTCTTCGCCGTGCGCGGGGCGAGTTCCGTGTCGCTCTTGAGCGCCATCCTGGTTCTTGCGGGGGCGCTCGCCGCCGGGCGCAGGCTTCGCCTCTACGATGCCATGGTGCTCAAGACGCTGGGGGCGCGCCGCAGCGCCATCCTGCGCATTTTCCTGACGGAATATGCGCTGCTCGGCGCGATGGCTGCCGTGTTCGGGCTTGCCGCGGGATGCGCCATCGGGGCTGCCATCGTGATGATCGCGATGAAGATCGATCCGAGCTTCGACCCCGTCTCGCTCGCGGAAATCGCCATCGCGGCCGTCGGCACGACGCTGGCGCTCGGCCTTGCGAGCAACGCACGCATCCTCGGCGAGAAGCCGGCGCGGCGGCTGCGCGAGCTCTAGGTCGTGATCCCGAGTGGCCCCGTTTTTCGAATAAACTATATGTTAAAACAAGGAGTTAAAACGACAATTTAACAATGTCAGTCAGGCCTGGACGCATACCGGCAGGCGCGTTTTCGCCGGTCTTCGACAATGAAGCGCCGCGGTCCGGAAAGATCACGCGAAAACAATCGGATAAAGCGTCGTCGCGCCGCGCCTGAAGCGAAAACGCAACAGCGCTACGCGCCGTCGCGCCAATAGCGACCGAAATAGCAGGGTGATGCGGCGAAGCCGGCCCGAGCGTCATGGCCGTCCCCGTATTCCGAGGACGGCCAATGCCGAGCGCCGATATTACTTCAGATGCTGAGCGATGTGCTTGTTCATCTCGAACATCGTCACCTTCTTTTTCCCGAAGACCTTTGCGAGCTTGTCGTCGGCCAGAATCTCGCGCTTATTGGCGGGATTCTGCAGCTTGTGCTTCTTGATGTAGTCCCACATCTTGCTGACGACTTGTCCGCGAGGGAGGGGTCCCACACCGACGACCGCCGCCAGCTCGGCGGAAGGCTTCAAGGGGATCTGCAGCGCATTCGGCTTCTTCGGTACGCTGCTCTTGGGTGCTGCCTTCGTTGCCGCTTTCGCGGGTGCCTTGGCCATGAATCTTCTCCGCTTCCGCCAGGTTGATCAGAGGATATCGGTCGGGGTGGCGCTCGCGACCGGTGTGGCATGAGCCGCACCGTCCTCGAAATGTTCCCAGCCGAACGTCCCTTTTGTCATGAGTCGCGCCTTTCGCCTAGCCGTCATGACGATCTGTCGACAGGTATCGTGCCAAGCGTCGATCTCCAATCGATGAAAGTTGGCGCCAGGATGGCTTTCAGAGCGAGAAGCCGCCGTCGACGACGAGCGTCGTGCCGGTGGTGAAGGCGCTCTCGTCGCTTGCGAGATAGACGGCCGCCGCCGCTACCTCATCGGCCTTGCCGAGCCGGCCCATGGGCTGGCGCTGGACAAAGCTCGAGCGGGCCTCCTTTACCGATTTTCCGCTCGTCTTGGCGAGCGCGGTGATGCGCTCGTCGAGCGAGGGCGATTGCACGGTGCCCGGAGCGATGGCGTTGCAGCGCACCCCCCTGTGGATGAAATCGGCGGCCACCGCCTTGGTCAGCCCGATGACGGCCGCCTTCGTCGTGCCATAGACATAGCGGTTCGGGATGCCGCGAATGGAGGAAGCGCCCGACGCGATATTGACGATCGCGCCCGCCCCCTTCTCGAGCATTCCGGGCAGGAAAGCCTTGATCAGGCGATGCATCGAGCGGACATTCAGGTCGAAGGAGAAATCCCAGGCCTTGTCGTCGCAATCGAGGATGGTGCCGTGATGGACGAAGCCCGCGCAATTGACGAGCACGTCGATCGGGCCGGTCGTCTTTGTGGCGAAGGCCTCGACGGCGCCTGTCGAGAGAACGTCGAGCTTGCGCCGCTTGGCTCGCCTGAGCCCCTCGAGCTTCGCGACATCGACATCCGTGGCGTAGACGACCGCTCCCTCGCGCAGGAAGGCTTGAGCGATGGCCCGCCCGATACCTTGCCCTGCCGCCGTCACCACCGCGACCTTGCCCTTCAGGCGTCCCGCCATCTCGGCCTCCTCGCCATCCTCAAAGACCTGCTTTGCTCACTCAGGGGTCTTGAAAGAGGAAATTTCATTCCGACATGAAGGATGCACCGGCCAGAAGGCGGTGTGAACCCCGTCCGGCCCTAAAGGCGGACAAATGCATGTTGCTTCTACAGGAGAATATGCCATGCGCCAGTATGATCTTCCCTCCCTCTACCGTTCGACCATCGGTTTCGACCGCCTCTTCTCGATGCTGGACCAGACGTCCGCGGGCGAGGCTCGGAGCTATCCTCCCTACAATATCGAGCTCGTCGGCGAGAATGCCTATCGGCTGACCGTGGCCGCGGCTGGTTTCTCGGCCGATGACCTTTCGATCGAGGTGAAGGAGAACGCCCTGACCTTGCGCGGCGAGAAAAAGGTCGCCGATAGCGCTCCCAAGAGCGAGTTCGTCTATCAGGGGATCGCGGCTCGCGCTTTCGAGCGCCGCTTCCAGCTTGCGGACTTCGTCCAGGTGACGGGTGCGAGCCTCGAGAACGGGCTCCTGCATATCGACCTCGTGCGTGAGGTCCCTGAGGCCAAGAAGCCTCGCCTCATCCCGATCAGCGGCGTCGCGGCCAATGATCGCACGGTCGAGACCAAGAAGGCTGCGTAGCGGCCTTGATGTCTCGTTGAACCACCGGCAAGGCGAGTCGAGGCTCGAGGGCGCTCCGAAAGGAGCGCCCCTTTCGTTTGGATGTGGCTTCCGGGGGGCCGGCGTTGGGGGGCGAGCCCTACGCCGTCACTCGAAGCCGGCACCCGCCGGCACTTCGGGTATGGCCGGCGTCTTGGCTGGCACCATTGCGGGCTCGGCGCTCGGCGCCGCCGGAGCGGCGGGGGCCGGAGCAGGGG
>JBIOEK010000155.1:0-8128 GCA_044445925.1 Hyphomicrobiales bacterium | reverse complement strand
GCACATATCTGATGAAGGGCATGGCCTCGTTGAGGAGGTTGGTGATCACGGCGAGGCCCGAGCGGCCGGGGATCTGCGGCTGCATGGTCTCCGGGTCGAGCACGTCGAGATGCACCGTGTCCTCGCAGACATGATAGTGGCCGCAGGGCAGCTCGAGAGCTATTCTCGTCGCTTCCTCGGAGCTGTATTCGTCCAACACCGGGATGCCCAATTCCTTGGACCAGGCCTGGCGTGCGGCACGCGAGGAATATTCCGAATGCGTAACCGCAAGGCAGAGCGACGAATTGAACTCCTTGGCATGCGGCACCAGCGCCTCGAGGTTCGAAGGGTAGCAAGAGAGAACCTTCGGCGCGAGCTGGCGCAGATGCTGAGCGACCTTGGCGGGCGGGATGAGGTTCGAGATGAACGCCATCCGATAGTCGTCGCCGACAGAGGAGAACCACCAGGGCACGGTATAGACATGGGCCAGCAGATCCTCGCGGCTATATTTGCCGCCGCTCTGCATGACGAATTGGCGAATGCCCTGGATCGTGTCGGTCAGGATGGCTTCGTAATCGACGCGGATCAGCAGCGTCTGACCCGAAGAGCCCGAGGAGCGGGTCGGAAAGAGATCCTCGGCGCGGTAGCTCTTGTTGACGCAGCGATCGGGGAACGCCGCCACGAGCTCGGCCTTGGTGATGACCGGGATCTTCTGGATGTCCTCGAAGCTGTTCAGGTCCGCCGGGCTGAACCCGGCCGCCATATACTTGTCCCGGTAGACGGGGATCTCGTTATAGGCGAGCTCGACGAGCTGCTTGATGCGCACGAGCTGCTGGCGCTTGATCTCTTCCTGGGGCAGGTAAGGGTGCTCCATGCAGCGGCGCAGATAATCCTCGGTGCCGGCGTTGCAGGGTGCGGGCGTCTCGACCGAGCTGAACTTGTGCGTTGGGCGCGTATGCTCGGATTCCCAGAACTCGAGACAGCCGCGATTTTGGGCGCAGTTCTCGTTGGCCGGGCTGGTTTTCAGTTGCTCGTGGGTGACCGCATGCGGCAATTCCATGACCAACTGGTCATTGTCGCAGTCCTCGGTCACGCTCCTCAGGGCCGATTCCATGTCCAATCTCCAACTTGCCGGGACAATTGTTTTTGCGTGCCGCTCATGGCGTGCACAGCGAGTTGGTCGCAACCGCAGTCAAACAGGTTCATCGCCGATCGCGGATGGGGCCCGAATGAACCGAACCGCGGATGGCCTCGACCAACTGTGTGAACTGCTCGTGCCGGCCCGGTCGCAGAGGCTGGTGCCGTCGCGATGCATGTTCGATCCGCACCGGACGCAATCGTCGGTGCAATGGCGTCGGGGCGTCGATCGTGATCATCCAGCCGGATGATCGGAGGGCGGCGTCGGGCAGCCATAAGCAAGCGAGGGAGACTAATCGTGGATAATCACCGTCCCCTGGAGCCCTGGCGCCAGGAAAACCTAGCGACCTGGAACGAGCGCGCGGCGATCCATATGCGCGATGCCAGCGGCTTCTATGCGCTCGACCGCTTTCGCGAGGGCCAAGACATCTTGCTGTCCATCGAGGCCGAGGAGATCGGCGATGTCTTTGGAAAGCACGTGCTGCATCTGCAATGCCATATCGGGCTCGATACCTTGTGCCTCGCCCGCCGCGGCGCCATCGTCACGGGGCTCGATTTTTCCAGCGAGGCGATCAAGTCGGCGCGCGCGCTCGCAAGAGAGACGAAGATCCAAGCCAATTTCGTGCAGGCCGACGTCTACGACGCCCTGCACGTGCTCGAAGGCGGCTTCGACATGGTGTTCGTCAATTGGGGATCCTTGAACTGGCTCCCCGATATCCGGCGCTGGGCCCATATCGTGGCAGGCCTTCTGGCACCCGGCGGCTGCCTCTACCTCGCAGAGCAGCACCCTTCCCTCTCGGTCATGCAGGAGGTCGACGGCAAGATCACGCCAGGGATCGGCTGGCGCACGCCGAAGGATGAGCCCGTCGTCACCGACATGCCCACGAGCTATAACGGGGACGAGACGAAGCTGGAGCATAGCCGCCTGCACGAATGGGAGCATCCTTTGTCCGACATCCTCGGCGGGCTGCTCGAGGCGGGGATGCGGCTCGATTTCTTCCACGAGCACGAGGTGCTGCCCTGGCAGCGCCTGAAGATGATGGTGCCCACCGAGGACCGCTATTTCGAGCTGCCGCCCGGCCAGGTGCGCATGCCGCTCGCCTTCTCGCTGAAGGCCTTCAAGTCGGGATATCGATCCTGGTGACAGCTCGTGCTGCCGATCTTGTCGACGGTCGGGCGCACCTTCTTCCGCAGCGAGACCTTCCTCACTTCTTCAAAGGTCTCAGCTGCGGGACAAGAAAGCGCGCTGGCGCCTCGCCGCCCTTGCATGCCGTGGCACGCAAGCGGGGGCACACTACTCCTGAATAGGCTCCGGCTCGGCAAATAGTGGCAATCTCAGTGGATTGTCGCCACGGCATCGAAGGGATCGGCCCAGGTCGAGCGCCAGCTCCTGCCGATCATCCTCGATCTGTCCCAGATCTCGACCTGGTCGACATAGCGGCGCCCCTTCAAGAGCGCGCGGGCGTGACGCACGGCGGATTGATCCTCGGTGCATTCGAGATCTTCCGCCAGGATGACGTGCCCGGTTCCGTCAGTGAAAATGAGATGGTACATGGACATTGTCTAGCCTCCGGTGAGCCCCCGGTTGCAGGCCTACAATGACGGCTGAACGAGTCGAAAAGGCGGCATCGCCCTGCGTCAAATCATCTCCCTTCGCTACAGGGGAAGGGCGATAAAACGGCCGGGACAGAATGCGGCCACCCAAAATTGCAGGGCTGGAGCATCGCCGCGAGCCAGCCCCCCTTGATGCCCGACGCTTCAGCTGCGAAAACCGGACCTGCCGCGACGAGGAATGATCGCGCCTGCCCGGGAAAACCCGATGACCTTGAAGATTTATGGCGTTCTGCGCTCGCGCGCCTCGCGCAATGTGTGGCTGGCCAGGGAGCTCGGAATCCCCTTCGAGCGTGTCGAGGTGATTCAAGCCTATCGGCTCGCCGACCCGAGCGCTGCGGATGCGCCGTTCAACACCGCCTCGCAAGCCTATCGCGCGATCAATCCGAACGGGTTGATACCCTCCATCGACGATGACGGGCTGATCATGCACGAATCGCTCGCCATCAATCTGTATCTCGCCAAGAAGCATGGAGGACCGTTGGCGCCCCGCGACCTCAGCGAGGATGGCCTGATGACCATGTGGGCGCTTTGGGCGGTCACGGAGTGCGAGCCTCACACGCTGCAAATTCTCTTCCAGCAGCGCGAGCAACAGGATGAGCGCGGCGCCGCCATCCTCGAAACGGCGATTTCCGCCCTGAGACGCCCGTTCGGCGTGCTGGAAGCAACGCTAAAGGACGGCGGCGGATATGTGATCGGCCAGCGCTTCACGGTCGCCGACATCAATGTGGCGGAGATCTTCCGATATGCGCAGCCGGCCCCGGGCTTGTTTGCCGAGCATCCGCATGTGAAGGCCTGGCTCGAGGCTTGCCAGGCGCGGCCGGCCTTCAAGGAGATGATGGCGGCGCGGAATTCGGAACCGGCCTGATGCCTGGGAAGCAAGCACCGGAAACGGATCACCAGCGGAATTGGAGCTCGAGCATGCGCGGCTTCGTGATCTCCTCGGCGGGCCTGTCCTTGGCCGGCCTGTGTCTTCTGGCGATTGGCGCCGGCGGAACGGCGCGCGCCAATGATTCGAGCGCCGAGCTTGCGGCAGGCGGCCTTATCCTCACGAAGAGCGCCGATATCGAGATGAGAGCGGAGGATCTCTACGTGTCCACGAGCGAGATCCGGGTCAAGTACCGCTTCTTCAACAAGGGGAATCAGGACAAGACGGTGACGGTCGCCTTTCCGATGCCCGACATCACCATCTCGGGCCCCGACGACAACATCTCGGTGCCGACCGAGAACCCCGAGAATATCCTCGACTTCTCGACGACGGCCGATGGCCAGCCGGTGGCGAGCCATGTCGAGCAGAAGGTCTTCGCCAAGGGAGAAGACCGCACCGAGGTCCTGCGCAAGCTGGGCATTCCGCTGCAGCCGCAGCTCGAGGCCACCAACAAGGCGCTCGATGCCCTCCCCCAGCCGCAATGGGCGGAGCTCATCCGTCTCGGCCTCGCCGAAACCGAGGAATACGACGCCGGCCAAGGCATGCAGAAGCATCTCGAGGCCCGCTGGACGCTGAAGACCACCTATTTCTGGGATCAGAGCTTCGCGGCCGGCAAGGAGCTCGCCGTCGAGCACCGATACAAGCCGAGCGTGGGCATGTCGGCCGGCACGAGCCTTGGCGAGAAGGGCGCCGCGAAGGAGGGTTGGTACAAGGAGTACTTGAGCAAATATTGCATCGACCAGGCGTTTCTCGCGGCGATCGAACGCGCCAAGAAGGCTTCGAAGAGCGATTTCCCTCCGCTTCAGGAGCAGCGCATCGCCTATATCCTCAAGACCGGGGGCAATTGGGCGGGCCCCATCAGGGCCTTCCGGCTGGTCGTCGACAAGGGCGATCCCGACAATCTCGTCAGCTTCTGCGGACAGGACGTGAAGAAAATCGCGCCGACACAGTTCGAGATGCGCAAAGCGGATTTCACGCCGAGCGCCGATCTCGACGTGCTCATCCTCGCCAAGCAGCCTTGAAGGATCGCCGAATTCGCTCCGCCAAATAGCGCGGCTTCGCGGCGGATGGGGGCACATTACGCCGCGTTCGGTGATCGACGGCTTGGATCCCGGGCTTCCCGCGATCCGCCGATCAGGTCCGGGAAGGAAAAGGAAGCGCGCCCGGCCTAAAGCGCCGGCGCCGCGGCGAGCGAGGCGTGGCTCTCGACGCGCCGCCTGATGCGCTCGAGGCTCGCATCGCGAAAGCCCAAGACCTCGAGATGCTCGACCGTGTTCAGGAGATATTCGGCGCAGCTGCCGAGCGGCCCGCGCGCCACCGCGATCCGATCCGCCACCTCCTCGTCCGACAACAGGTTGGTGAAGCGGGCATGGCGCCGGTTGGCGACGAAGGTGATGGCCCTTACGGGACCGGTGGCCGAATGTGCGTCGAGCCAGCGAGCCTCATAGGAGCCGCTCAACATCTCGCGCCGCCACAAGATCAAGAGCTCTTCCTCGACCTGTGACCGGTCGAGGCGGAAGGCGACGCCCCGGCAACTGCCGCCGCGATCGAGCGCCAGCATCAGTCCCGGCAATTCGGGCGTGCCGCGCCCAGCCTTCAGCCACAGGCAGAAGCGCCGGTGCCAGCCGCGGACGAGCGCGACCCGCTTCTCGGCGAACTCGAAAGCGGGGTTCCAGATGAGCGAGCCATATCCGAACACCCAGACTTCCCCGGTGGCGGGTCGTGCGGCAAGCGCCGCGCCAAGCGACGCCTCGATCTCCGCATCCGAACGGATCGGGAAGCCTGGAAGCGCGCGGGCCCGCAACTGCGCGAGGTGCGAGCCGTCGCGCAGGCGTTCGCGCGTGATTCTGTAATCTGCCGGCCAAGGTGACTTGACCGACGACTTCACTGACGACTTGACCGACATATCGACCGACGGCTTGGCGGCACCGCTATCGTCTTGCATCCGCAAGCTCTCCGCATCGCCCGCACATGGCACATGCTCTCATGGCGACAATCGCCGATCGCGGCTTCGTGTTCTCCATCGCCACGCAGCCCTGCACGAAGAATGCCAACCGAGCCGGCAAGATCCCAAGCCGTCGAAACCCGGCCCTACTCCGCCCGCTGCCTATGCTGCGCGATGATCGCTTCGGCAGGCTTGCCGTTGACCTCGGCGAGGTGGTCGAAATGCGAGGCATAGCTGCCGACGCCGGCGGTCGCCGAACGCAATTCCACGATCAGATCGCCGATCTCCGCCTCCGGGATCTGCGCCTTCAAGACGTCCCAGCCCTCCCAGCCGGGGCGTGCATCATAGCCCAGGATCTGGCCCCTGCGCGCCGAAACGAGCCCAGTCGCGCGCGACATCGCCTCGGTCGGCACGGCGATATCGACCGACAGGATCGGCTCGAGCAAGACCGGGCGCGCCTTCGGCAAGGCTTCGCCGATGGCGACCTTGGCAGCCGCCCGGAACGCCATGTCGGAGGAATCGACGGAATGATAGGAGCCGTCGGTCAGCGTCACCGCGACATCGACCACGGGAAAGCCGAGCGGCCCGCGATTGAGGGCGTCCTTCACGCCGGCTTCCACGGAGGAGAAATACTGGCGAGGCACGGTGCCGCCATGCACCTTCTCGTCGAAGGCGAAGCCATCGCCGCGCCGGCGCGGCTTGACGTCGATCACGACATCGCCGAACTGGCCGTGCCCTCCTGACTGCTTCTTGTGCCGGCCGCGCACCGAGACGGCTTCCTTGATGGTCTCGCGATAGGCGACGTTGGGCTTCTTGGCCTCCGCCGTCACGCCGAAACGGGAGCTGAGCCGCTCGAGCGCGAAGCGCAGATGCATCTCGCCCTGGCCCGCGAGGCGCAATTCCCCGGTTTCCTGATCCTGGGTGAAGGCCAGCGAAGGATCCTCGTCGACCAGCTTGGCGAGCGCCGCCGCCAGCCGCACCTCATCCTTGCGGTCCTTCACCGACAGGGCGAAGACCTGCACCGGCTGGGCAGCAGGGGCCCGCTTCAGCCGCGCCGGCGCCTCCTTGGCATCGGTGAAGCAATCGCCGGTCGCGATGTGATCGAGCCGCAGGAAGGCGAGCGCGTCGCCCGTTTCGGCGCGCGCGACCTTGGTGGCGCTCGATCCCATGAGCCGCGACAGGCCGGCGATCCGTTCCTCATCTCCGCTCGAGCCCGTAACAGTCACGCCATCCGCGAAGCTGCCTCTCAGCACCCGGGAGAAGGACAGCTTGCCGCCATGGGCGGTGTGGATGGTGCGCACCACATGGGCGAGCGCCGGCCCTTGCGGGGAAAGGCCGAGCCTCTCGCGGGTGCGCGTCACGTCTGGAACCTCGTGACGCAACGCCTTCAAGAGCCGCGTGACCCCATTGCCGCGCTCGGCCGAACCGATCATCAGCGGCACGAGATGCCCCGCCCGCAACTCCTTGATCATGTCGTCGAAGATCTTGTCGCGGGACGGCTCGATGTCGGAGATCAACTCCTCCATCAGCTCGTCGTCATGGTCGGCGAGGCGCTCCAGCATGGAGAAGCGCGCCTCCTTCTTGCGGTCGAACTCGGCGTCCGGCAGATCGACGACCACCGAGGCTGCGTGCTCGCGATAGATGAAGGCCCGCTCGAGCGCGAGGTCGATGAAACCTGTCGCGATATCGTCCTTCCAGATCGGAATCTGGCGGAGCAGCAGCGGCGTGCGGGAGGCCGGCTGAAGCATGGCGAGGGTGTCGCGGACGCGCGTGGTCGCGGCATCGATCTTGTTGAGGAAGAGAATGCGCGGCAGCCCGATTTCCTCGATCTCGCGCATGATCACCTGCAGCGCCGGCGTTTTCTTGGCATCGGCCTCGCAGACCACGATCGCGGCATCGCAAACGGGGAGCACATTGCTCATCTCCTGCATGAACTCGACCGAGCCCGGGCAATCGACGAAGGTATAGCGATCGCCGAGAAACTCGGTGGTGGCGATATTGGCCTCGACGCTCATCGAATGGGCGCGTGCCTCGGGGCTCGAATCGCCGATGCTCGACCCCTCCCGCACGCTGCCTTGGCGGGTAACGGCGCCCGAGCGCGCCAGAAGCGCCTCGAGAAGTGTCGTCTTACCGCTCTGAAAGGGGCCGACGATGGCGATCAATCGCGGCCCCGCTGCTCTTCGGGGTTGTGATGATCCATTAGCACCTAGCATGACCGGCCTCCCGCTTCGTTTTCTGCGAACGGCCACCGGACGCCACGGCGCCGCATTTCCCCATGCTTCCAGGAACGGTCGCGTCGCGCAAGCCCCGACCTGCAATCACTTGCCCGTAACCTTTTGCCCCGCTCCTCCGATCTTCACGGACGCCTTGCATGGACGCCGGCCCGCAGCCTCACTATGAAGCGAACCTCATCCATGGGCTCGAACGTGAACGATCGCGACCGCATAGCCGACAAACCCTTCCTCGACGCGCGAGCCCTCGAGGCGCTGGAGCGTATCGCCGATGCGCTCGAGCGCCTGGCGCCGCCG
>JBIOEK010000154.1:0-8138 GCA_044445925.1 Hyphomicrobiales bacterium | reverse complement strand
CCTTTCGGCATGACCTCGCCGGGGAAGACGGCCTCGTAGCAGATCAAGGGAGCAGCGTCGGGCAGCCCGGGGATTTGCAGCGTCTTGCGCTCGAGGCCGGCGGTGAAGCCGCCCGGCACCCTCACGAATTGCCGCAAGCCCAGTCTGTCGAGCCAATCCTGCAGCGGCAGATATTCGCCGAAGGGAACGAGATGCACCTTGTCGGAGGAGGAAAGCAGGGTGCCGCCTTTGCCGATGACGAAGATCGAGTTGAAGTAACGGGCATTGAGCTCGCCTGGCAGCGGTTCCTGGGCTCGGATCGCACCGGTTATCAGCGTGGTCTTGTCGCCGATGAGCGCGGCAATGCGGGCGAGCATCTCCGGCTCGCGCGTGAGAATGAAGGGGAAGGCCGATTCCGGCCAGAACAGGTGCGTGACATCGGAGACGCCGCTGCGTTCGGGCGAGGTCGCCTTGTCGCTCAGCGCCAAATAGCGCGAGACGATCTGCTCGCGGTTGGCCGGAATGAATTTCTGGTCGGGCGGCAGATTGGGCTGCATGATCCGAAGACGCACTCCGGCGACCACTCCGGCGCCGCCGCCTCCAAGGCGCGCGGCGCCGTAGGCCGCAAGCCCGATGAGAACGAGGAACGCCAGCAAGGGAGGCCTCCATCTCGCTCTTCCCGTCGCCTCGGTCGCGAGCGTCGCGGGCGAAGCGAATATCGCCGCGGCGACGAGGGTCAGGCCGTAGAGCCCGATCAGCGAGGCGCTCTGGGCGAGCACCAGATTGGAGCCGAGCGCCATGCCCGGCGAGTTCCAGGGAAAGCCGGTGAGCACATGGCCCCTGAGCCACTCCACGCCCGCGAGCGTCCAGGCGAAGGTGAGGATGCGCCAAGGCCCTTCGCTCCAGAACAGGCGCGCCAGGGAGAAGGCGAGCGCGAAGAACAGAGCGAGCCCCGCCGGAAGAACCACGACGCCGAGCGGCAGCGCCCAGGCGAATTCGTCCCCGTTCACGAGGAACGCCGATCCGAGCCACCACAATCCCGCGAGATGATAGCCGAAGCCGAACCACCAGCCGGCGCCTGCGGCCGAACGCAGCGTCGCGAGGCGCGGATATTTGGCGTCCACGCCCGCCCCATCGATCAGCCAGACGGCCACCGGCAAGGACAAGGCGAGGACGGGCCACAAGTCGAGCGGCGCCATGGCGAGCGCCGCCACGCCGCCGGCGGCAAGCGCGATGCAGCGCCGGCGCCAGCCCCAAGCGAGCATGACGGCGTCGGCAAGCGGCGTCGCGAGGGAAGCCCGCATGCCCGTCACTCGCGGATGGGCTCGCTCGTTGCCTCGGGCGAGGCGGCCGGGCCCTGATCGAGGCTTGGCGACTCAGGGTGCGAAGGCGGGCTCGCAGCGGAAGCCGGATGCGGCAGGTTGGCCTCCACGTGCTGCTCCTTCTGCCGGCGCCAGCGACGCCCGTTCGCCGGGAGGTGAATGCGCACGCGCTTCAACCGCCTCGGATCGGCGTCCATGACCTCGAACTCGATGTCGCCGGGCCCCGCGATCAATTCGCCGCGCACCGGCACGCGCCCGGCGAGCGTCACGATCAGGCCGCCTATGGTGTCGACATCCTCGGCCGCGTGGCCCGCGGACAGATCGACGCCGAGCATCGCCGAGACCTCAGCCAGCTCGGCCCTTGCATTGGCGACCAGCGTCCGCTCGTCGCTGCGCGTCACCAGCGCCCCTTCGTCGTCGTCATGCTCGTCCTCGATCTCTCCGACCACGATCTCGATCAGGTCCTCGATCGAGACAAGCCCATCCGTTCCGCCATATTCGTCGATCACGAGCGCCATATGGGTGCGCGTCGCCTGCATGCGGCGCAACAGCGCCACCGCCCGCATCGAGGCCGGGACATAGAGCACGGGGCGCAAGATCTCGAGCGCCCGGAGGGGGGTCGCGAGATCGACGCGGCCGAGATTGGCGATCGGCGCCTCGCCCTCCTCGCCCGGCCGGCCGCCGCTCTCCTGCGCCTTGGCGGCGAGGTAGTCGAGGAAATCGCGGATATGCACCATGCCGAGGGGCTCATCGAGCGTCTCGCCATAGACCGGCAGGCGCGAATGGGCAGCGCCGCGGAAGACCTTCATCAGCTCGGCGAGGCTGACATCGGCTGGCACCGCGACGATATCGGCGCGCGGCACCATCACATCGGCGACCCGCGCCTGCCTCAGCGCCAGCACGTTCCTGAGCATGGCGCGCTCCTGCAAGGACGCCTCGGCCGCGACCTCCGCCAGCGCATTCGCCTGGGCATGGCCTTCCTTGGGCGCCGGCGCCGCATCGAGGTGAAAAGTGCGCTTCAGGCGCGAGGCGAGACGGCGCACCGGCCCCTCCCCGCCATGCGTCGCGGAGGAAGCCGAAGTTCCGGTGTTGCCCTTCGTATCCATGCTTCGAATCGTGCTGCCTTCCCTCGTCGAGCTTGGCTCAATCGGCATGGATCGCATAGGGATCCGCGACGCCGATGGTCGCCAGGATGCGGGTCTCGAGCCCTTCCATCAGCTGCGCCTGCGCCCTTTTCGCATGGTCGTATCCGAGGAGATGCAGGAGGCCGTGCACGACGAGATGAGCCAGATGCCGCTCGATCGTCTTGTCCTGCGCGCGCGCCTCGCGCTCGATGGTCTCGAAGGCGAGCACGATGTCGCCGAGGAAGCGCGGCGCATCGCTCGCAGGCGATGGCGCGGCCGGGAAGGAGAGGACATTCGTCGGCTTGTCCTGATGCCGCCAGCGCCGGTTGAGCGCCTGGATCGAGGCATCGTCCGTCAGGGTGACGCAGATTTCATCGGCCTCGCGAAAGGCGATTGCCGCGGCCGCGGCAGCGACCGAGCGCTTGACGATGGCCTTCGGCTTGGCAACGCCCTCCCAAAGCTTGCTCTTAACGATCATATCGACTTCTGGCCTTTGCATGGCGGGCCGTCAGCCCTTTTCGATCGCCGGCCTGCCGCGCGGCGATTTTCCGGCCGCCTCATAGGCCTGGACGATGCGCCGCACGAGGTCGTGGCGCACGACATCGCCATGCTGGAAGACGACATGGCCGATGCCTTCGACGGTCTTGAGGAGATCGATCGCCTCGATCAGCCCGGATCTCTGGCCGCCCGGTAAATCGATCTGGGTCGGATCGCCGGTGACCACCATGCGCGAACCCTCCCCGAGACGCGTCAGGAACATCTTCATCTGCACCGAGGTCGCGTTCTGGGCCTCATCGAGGAGGATGACGGCATTCGACAGGGTTCGCCCGCGCATGAAGGCGAGCGGCGCGATCTCGATCATGCCGGTCTGCAAGCCCCGCTCCACATGGCGGGCCTCCATGAAATCGAAAAGCGCGTCATAGACCGGGCGCAGATAGGGGTCGACCTTCTCGCGCATGTCGCCGGGGAGGAAGCCCAGGTTCTCGCCGGCCTCGACGGCTGGCCTCGACAAGATCATGCGGCTCACCGCACCCTGCTCCAGGAGCGAGACGGCGTGGCCGACCGCGAGCCAGGTCTTGCCGGTGCCCGCCGGCCCCTCGGCGAAGGTCAGTTCGCAATTCTTCAAGAGCTGGATATAGCTGTGCTGGTTGGCGGAGCGGGCTTTCACGGCGCCTCGCTTGCGCGTCGAGATCTGGCCGAAGCTGCCTTTTGCCGCATCGCTCGCGGCCGGGAACAGCGAGCCTTGCGCGACCGCCTCGGCGATCGCCCCGTCCACGTCGCCGAGAGACAGCTGCCTTCCCTCCTTGATGCGCATATAGATGAGGCCGAGCACGCGGCGCGCCTGCTCGGCGGCGTCCGGATTGCCCCTGACCTGCACCTGGTTGCCATTGGCGGTAGCGCGCACCCCGAGGCGGCGCTCGATATGGGCGAGGTTCTCGTCGAACTGGCCGAAGACGAGGCTCGCCAGGCGGTTGTCGTCGAAGGAGACCTTGACCTCGGTGCCATCGCCTCCTTGCGGCTCGGGCGGGGAGCGACGGCGTGTCTTCGGGGCCAGAGTGTTGTCCTGCATGCTCATTCCGCTGTTGTGTCGACAAGTAGGCCTGCGAGGCTGTTGGGGAAGACCCTGGTGATCAGCACGGGCCGCACGGCGCCGATCGCCGCTCCCGCGGCATCGCCATCGCGGCCCTCGACATGCACGGGCTGGAGATAGGGCGTCTTGCCGCCGATCTGGCCCCGGTGCCGGCCGGGCTTGTCGAACAGCACCTCGAGCCTGCGTCCGATCGCGGCGCGGTTGAAGGCCTGGCGCTGCTCCTCGAGCAGGGCTTGCAGGATGGCGAGGCGCTCGGCCTTCACCCCTTCGGCGACCTGATCTTGCGAGGCTGCGCTCGGCGTCCCGGGCCTCGCGCTGTATTTGAACGAGAACGAGCTCGCGAAGCCGACCTTACGGATAAGGTCGAGCGTCGCCTCGAAATCCCTTTCGCTCTCGCCCGGAAATCCGACGATGAAATCGGAGGAGATGGCGATATCCGGCCGCGCCCGGCGCATCTTGTCGATGAGGCGCAGATACTGGCCGGCGCCGTGGCGGCGGTTCATCCTCTCGAGCACCTGATCGGAACCCGATTGCACCGGCAGATGCAGGTAAGGCATCAGCTTGCGCGTATCGCGATGGGCCTCGATCAAGTCGTCGTGCATGTCGAGAGGATGGCTGGTCGTGTAGCGCAGCCGCTCGATGCCTTTCACCTCGGCGGCGCGCCCGATGAGCCGTCCGAGCGTCCAGGCGGAGCCGTCCGGCCCCTCGCCGTGATAGGCATTGACGTTCTGTCCGATGAGCGTGATCTCCCTGACGCCGGAGCCCGCCAGGTTCTCGATCTCGGCGATGACCGCGGCGGCCGGGCGCGACATCTCGGCGCCGCGCGTATAGGGCACGACGCAGAAGCTGCAGAACTTGTCGCAACCCTCCTGCACGGTGACGAAGGCCGACACGCCGCGCGCGCGGATATCGGCGCGCCCCGGCAGCGGCAGCGCCGGAAACTTCTCGGCGGCGGCGAAGTCGAGATCGATCGCGGCGCTCGAGGCGAGGCCCTTCCCGAGCAGCGCCGGCAGGCGATGATAGGCCTGCGGCCCGACGACGATGTCGACCGCGGGCTGGCGAGCCCGGATCTCGGCGCCTTCCGCCTGGGCGACGCAGCCGGCGACCACGATCTGCGTATCGAGCCCCTGCCCGGCCCGCTCGATCTTCGTTTCCCGCACCCGGCCAAGCTCGGAGAAGACCTTCTCGGTCGCCCTTTCCCTGATGTGGCAGGTGTTCAAGATGACGATATCGGCCAAGGCCTGATCGTTCGTCTCGACATGGCCGCTTGCTCGCAGGAGATCGCCCATGCGTGCGGAGTCATAGACATTCATCTGACAGCCATATGACTTCACATGAAAACGCTTCGGCAATCACGACCTCCGGCTGACGAAAGGCAAAAAGCTTTCAGACTCGCCCGGCCGCAAGCCGCCGGCGAGCCCCCCTCATTTAGTCGCTTTGTCGCCCAAGTGAAAGCGACCGCGATGACAGCGAACCCGCTCGCCACAGCCAAAGGCCATATCCCGGGCGCATGACCGAAGCGCGAAGGTTTGCGATCCACCTCCAAAATTGGGTTCGTCCTGCCAAAATTGCGCGAGGACCCGACGAGGGCGGGGCGCGCGGCCGGTTCCCAGACGTCGCCAAAAGCCTCGAATGCCGGGCGCGAATCGCTTTCCACGCCGCGGCCCAGCTCATGGCTCGGATGTCGGCGATGTTCACGTTATGTTTCACGTGAAACACCAGGGGACTTTGAGCTGACGGGCGACGAGATGGGCCACCCCGCCCTCTCGCTGAATGCGTCCCCGCACGGCCATCATCGAGGCGGCCATGACCATGCGGCGGAATTTCTCGAACGTTTGCGGCTAGGCGCGCAAGGCTCGTCCACCACGCTCATGTCCTTGCCAACATGCACACCATCGCCCTCCCCCCGGCCGTGTCGGAAGGCAAGCGCCCCAAGCCCAAGCATGAACGGCGCTGGCTTTCTCGTAGCTCGACAATTGCCGATCTCTGGCAATTGAAGCTACCTTTTGGCGATGAGGGCGGCAGATGGGGAGACATTGTGCCAAAGTCCAGACGGCGACGAGTAAGAAAACCCCCGGCACCGCACCCGCACCCGCACCCGCCACCCAAACTATCCCTTCGACCTTCATCGCTTCGTACCTCTCCGCAAACCCCTTGGCGAAATCTCGGGCGAAAGCTGGACTAGGCTGCCTCCGGATGCGCGGCGTCGCCGAGCCAGATGGGGCGTTTCGAGACGCGCTGGCTGACGCTGGAGAAGAACCTTTCGGCGCTCGCGGATCTGTCCGGCCAATGGATCGACCGCGTTCATTCGCGCCGTCCACCGAGAGGCGTCGTGCTCGATATGGATTCGAGCGTGAGTCCAACGCATGGCGAACAAGAGATGAGCGTCTGGCGCAATGGGCGGCCATCTGGGGAATGTCGGTTGAGGGCAGTTCCAGTGTTTCGGATAGTTGGCTAGAGTTTCATCTGCGGCGTGGATTGTGAAGCCTCCCCACCGCATACTGCCTCGACCTTCGGGGGGCCGACGCCCACCCTCCATTGCTGGATTCGCCTCAGCCTTCGCCCATGAACAACATCGAGAGAGGAAGCCATGTTCCGCAAGTTAGTCCGGCTGGCATATGCGGTTATGGCAACGGGACTTTGGTTTGGTCCCGCTCATGCCCAGGAACGCGCACCGGGATTTGGAACCAGTGTACCGGAGGACGCACCCCGCGACTACGAGCCCGGCATTACGGCAAAGGACTTTTACATCCTGCTCGACAGTGCTCTTCATAAGAATTTCGAGAGCCTGATCATGGTGTTTGGCGGATGCTACTCGGGTCAGTTCGCCATTGATCTGCCAACGTCCGAGGTAGGAAAGGCTGGCAAGCCCGCGGCGTCAATGGCGGCGACTGGCGAGGAACTGGGCGAGCAGACCCCCGGAACGATTATCGGAAATGTTTTCATTGAGGGCGTTAACAACGGCTGGCTGAAAATCGGTACGGGTGGTACTGACGAGGGCTTCTCGAGCACTGAGGAGCAGGCATTTGCGGAAGGCAAGAAGGCGGTCGAGGTGTCCATTAAGAGATGGAACGGTACCCCAGTCGACCCGGACCAGCCAGATACAAGTGAAAAGAGGCATTTGAACGATACGCATCCTACCAACAAATACGTCAACGGAGGCGAAAAACTGACGTTGCCGCAAAAGAAAGGCGCCAAGAAATATGCGATCATCTTTGTTGGCGAGCCCGAGACGGCCAAGGATTGGCAAGACTACCAAGCAGTCTTCGCGAACCTGCAAGAAACTGGATATGAAATTCAGGGATTTTTCGGTTCAGGCAAGAAACACCCGACGGACCACTCGGCGCTACTCCCTCATGGTCATTCCGTTCTCGAGGACATAGGACCTAAGCGAATCGACCCCGAGACCAAGCTCCCTTACGGAGGTACCCACGCAGACGTCATAACAACCTATACGGGCGATATAACCGAATACAAACAGGGAAAGAGAATCACTAAGAAAGGACCTGTAAATATTCCGTTTGGAGCTGCAACACCCGAAAATCTCCAAGCTGCTATGCAGGTGTGGAAGGAAGCTTCAGCCGAAAGTTGTGCTGTATTTTACTTTACGGCCTTCGGTCATTTCCTTCCGCAGGTGGCACAACGGGCGGTTCCGTTGAAGGTCGGTGGTGACGCGGCCCCCCAGTGCGGCAAACACGCGAGCTACCGCAGAGGCGGAGGTGGTTACGACCCGGGTATTCCTGGCCAACCGGTCCCCGGAATTTGGTTCCCACGTGGGTCTTCCTTGCCTGGCACGACCGGACTTTATGTAAGCCTTTTGACGAGCACGACCTGGACCACGTCCACGATTACGGAACGCGCAGCGGACGGCGGAGAAAAGACTGGCAAATTCTCGCCCACGCACCCCGCGTTGGGCTTGTCAGGGGAGCTGGGTTACAGGGCAATACTCTTCGACTTCTTGATCACCGGTGCAGCCATTTCCTTCGATACGGGCGCGCAGGTTGAAAAGCACAGATTCTACGGCGGAGGGTCTTTGGCCGCTCGCACCGATTGGGCGACGTCTGCGCTAACCAAGGTCGGGTTCTCTCCCTTTAGTGGATGGACAACCAGCGCCGTCGCTGG
>JBIOEK010000153.1:0-8185 GCA_044445925.1 Hyphomicrobiales bacterium | reverse complement strand
GCATATCCCTCGCATAGGGGGCAAGGGTCCATGCGCCGAGCTCCTTGACCTCCTCGCCATCGGTGCGGATCAGCGCGATGTCGATATTGCCGTCGAGCACCGTGCCGGTCATCAACCCCATGGCCCAGATCGGCTTCATCGCTCGTTCCCTGCTTCGCGGTGCGTCCGAGCGGATTGCACGGCGTCTTGCGCGAAGGCAAGGCTCGAAGCCCCGAATCGAGCGGAGATTTGCCGGATCGGGATGATTTCAGCTCGGAACGGGGCCTTCTCATGTCGGTGCCTTATGGGAAGGAGCTCGGCCATGCGAAGGGGAGAATGTTGAGGAATAATGTTGAGGAATGTCGATTTTCGACAGAAGATTTTTTTGAGGGTCATGGCCGAAACCACATTTTTGCTGCAGTGCCGCGCCGCTGCATTTGCAGGCGAAATGCAGCGGGAAAAGGTATCGCGGTACCCCCGATAGGCCGGCAAAAGCGACGTTCATGTTGCGGTGCAATATAGCTTGCCCGAAGACTAAGCCGATGCAAGAGCCGCAGGCGCGTCGAAGCCGTGCGCCAGGCACTCCTTTGGTCGATATTCACGCCTCAAATAACCGGAGCCGGGCGCGAGCGCCGACACCAAATCGCGCGCATTCTATTCGATTTTCGATGAGAACGCAAGGCGAACATATCACGCGAACATATCTCGGCATATCATCGGCTCTTGGCATTATCGGCTCTTCGCATCGGCGGTCAGGAAATCGAGGTCGCAGCCATCCTCCGCCTGGAGGACGTGCTCGCGATAAAGGTGTCGCCAGCCGCGTTGCGGGCCGGGCGCAGCTTTCGGCGCCGTCGCGCGGCGGCGCCCGAGCTCGGCCGCGTCGACGAGAAGATCGAGGCTGCGTCTCGCCACGCTCATCGCGATCCTGTCGCCCGTGCGCACGAGCCCGATGGGGCCGTCCGCCTCCGCCTCCGGCGAGACATGCAGGACGATGGTGCCATAGGCGGTTCCGCTCATGCGCGCATCCGAGATGCGCAGCATGTCCTTGACCCCCTGCTGGGCCAGCTTGCGGGGGATGGGGATATAGCCGGCCTCCGGCATGCCGCAGGCGCGCGGGCCGGCCCGGCGCAGGATCAGCGCATCCTCGGGGGTCACGTCGAGGTCTTGGGCATCGATGCGGGCCGAAAGATCGGCGAGATCCTCGAAGACGACCGCGCGGAAGCTGCGTTCGAACAGCGCCTCGTCGGCGGCCGCGCGCTTGAGGATGGCGCCATTCGGAGCGAGGCTGCCGGACAAGGCGACGATGCCGCCCTTATGGCTGACCGGCTCGTCGGGCCGGCGGATGACCGCGTCGTCGATCCAGTCCTCGGCCTCCGGCAGGGTGTCGCGCAAGCGCCCGCCCGTGACGGTCATGGCATCGAGGTCGATCAGCCCGGACAGGCGCTGCAAGAGGCCAGCGACCCCGCCCGCGGCGAAGAAATCCTCCATATAGCCTTGCCCGGTCGGCTTCAGGTCGACGAGGACCGGCGTCGCATCGGAGAGCTCGTCAAGATCGCGCAAGGCGAGCCGCAAGCCGAGCCGTCGCGCCATGGCGACGAGATGGATTACCGCATTGGTCGAGCCGCCGACCGCCAACAGCGCGCGCAAGGCGTTGCCCACGCTCGCCTGGCTCACGACCTGATCGAGGGTTCGGCCCGAAAGGGCAAGCTCCATGGCGGCGGCGCCCGTCGCTTCGGCGGCACGCAGCCGGTCGGCATGGACCGCCGGGATGGCGGCCGTTCCGGGCAGCATCAGGCCGAGCACCTCGCAGAGTATGGCCATGGTGCTCGCCGTGCCCATCACGGAGCAGGTGCCTGCGGTGGTCGCAAGGCCGGCCTCGATGCGTTCGAGATTGGCGTCGCTGATCTCGCCGGCGCGGTAGCGCGCCCAGAAGCGCCGGCAATCGGTGCAGGCGCCCAGCCGCTCGCCGCGATAACGCGACGACATCATGGGGCCGGTGGCAAGCAGGATGGCCGGCTTGCCGGCCGATGCCGCCCCCATGACCAGCGCCGGCAGCGTCTTGTCGCAGCCGCCGACCAGGACGACGGCGTCCATGGGCTGGGCCCTTATCATTTCCTCGACGCACATCGCCATCAGGTTGCGGAACATCATGCTGGTCGGATCGAGAAAGACCTCGCCGAGCGAGATCACCGGGAAATCGAGCGGCAGCCCGCCCGCCGCGAGGACGCCGCGCTTCACCGCCTCGATCAGCTCGGGAACGCCCCGATGGCAGTTGTTGAAGCCGCTCGCCGTCGACGTGATGCCGATGACGGGCTTCGACAAGAGCTCCTTCGAGAAGCCCATGGAGCGCGCGAAGGAGCGCCGCAGATAGGCGGAGAATGCCGGGTCGCCGTAATTGGTGAGCCCACCCGCGAGCCCTTTGGGGGGTGGCATCGCTAGGCGGCCGGCAGGGCGCGGTCGAAGGCCGCCGACAGCTTGTCGATGATCTCGTCGATATGGCGATCCTCGATGATGTAGGGGGGCGAGATGATGATATGGTCGCCGCGCCTGCCGTCGATCGTGCCGCCCATCGGATAGCACATGAGGCCTTGCTCCATGGCGGCCGCCTTGATCTTGCCGTTGATGGCGAGCGCCGGATCGAAGGGCTCCTTCGTCATCCTGTCCCGGACAAGCTCGATGCCGATGAACAGGCCGCGGCCGCGGATATCGCCGACATAGGGGTGATTGCCGAGGAGCGCCTCGAGCCTTGCCTTCAGCTCCTTGCCGAGGAGGTTCACGCGCCTTAGGAGATCGCGCTTCTCGATCACGCGCTGCACCGCGAGCGCGCCGGCGCAGGCTGCGGCATGCCCGATATAGGTATAGCCGTGCTGGAAGAAGCCCGTGCCTTCGCGGATCGCCTCGACCAGCCGGTCCTGCACCAGCATGGCTCCGATCGGCTGGTATCCGCCCCCGAGCCCCTTCGCCATGCAGACGATATCGGGCACGATGCCTTCATGCTCGAAGGCGAAGCGCGTGCCGCAACGGCCCATGCCGCACATCACCTCGTCGAGGATCAGCAGCACCCCGTGGCGATCGCAGATCTCCCTGATGCGCTTGAAATAGCCTGGCACGGCCGGCACGGCCCCGAGCGTCGCGCCGACCACGGGCTCGGCGATGAAGGCCATCACCGAGGAGGGTCCGAGCTCCTCGATCTTCGCTTCGAGCTCGTCGGCGACGCGCAGGCCGTATTCCGCCTGGCTCTCATCGGCGAGCTTTCCGCGATATTCGTAGCAGGGCGAGATGTGATGCGTCTCGATCAAGAGCGGCAGATAGGGTTCGCGGCGCCACATATTGCCGCCGGCCGCCAGCGCCGCGAGCGTGTTGCCGTGATAGGATTGGCGCCTCGCGATGATGTGGCGGCGCCACGTCTCGCCGCGCTCCACGAAATATTGGCGGGCCATCTTCAGCGCCGATTCGATGGCCTCCGAGCCGCCCGACACGAAATAGCAATTGCCGAGGCCTTGCGGCGCCTTGGACGCAAGGAAGTCCGCAAGCTCCTCGACCGGCTCGGTGGTGAAGAAGCCGGTATGGGCATAGGGGATGCGCTCGAGCTGCGCCGTGATGGCGTCGGTGACCTCCCGGTCCGAATGGCCGAGACAGGACACGGCGGCGCCCCCGCTCCCATCGAGATAACGCTTGCCGGTGCTGTCGATGATGTAGGGGCCCTCGCCAGCGACTGCGGTCGGAACCTCGGAGCGAAGGTTGCGGTGGATGACGTGGGTCATGGATGGCTGGCCTGATGGCGGGATGAGCAGGGAGGACGGAGCCGCAATCATAGCGCTTTCGCGGGCGACGCCAAATCCCTCTCGCAAGCGCGCTCCGCATCGAATTGCGCCATCGCGTCCGACGTGATCTCCTCGATTGCCGCAACGGCCTCGCTCTCCTGCTACGACAGAGGACGCGCAGGAACGTGCCGGTTTGTCTCGAACATCGCTCGAATTTTGAAGGATAACGTCTCGACGTCGTGAGAGAGGCGCCCACCGTTTCGGGCGGGCGCCTCGGGACCCGTCACGAATAAGGAATTGAACCGGCCAGGCTCAATTCGGCCAGCAGCGCCGGCCGTAGGGACCAAGGTGGAAGCCCGGTGGGCAGGAACGCCCGCGCACATAGCCTCCCCATTGGCCGCCCGGACGGCAGCCGCCGTAAGGCCCTCGATGCCCCCTCGGCCCGCAGCCGCCATAGGCCAGGATGACGGAGGATTGGGATATTCCGTTCGGACCGACCGGCATCGCCGCTTCGGAGGGTGTCGCAAAGCTGAGGGCGGCCGCGAAGCCGAGTAGCGCAAGGCCAAGCATAGGCTTCAGAGTCATGTTTCATCTCCTGAGTTTTACTTCTTGCCAAGCTCGGCTCGGTGCACCCTGCGAATCCGCTCGTGGCGGCAAAAATCATAAGCCGGCATTTCGCTTCTGGCTATCGTGCAAATCCTGTCCCTTTCCCCCTCGGCAACGCGCCGTTTGGCGGCCTTGAATCCGCGGCTCACGGCTTCGGCGCGCCGACGGCTTCCGAGAGGTTCGCGGCGCGCCGCCACATTCCCTCGAAGCTCTCCTCGAACGCCGCGATCGCCGCCTGGTCGCGGATGACGACCAGATCGTCGTCCTCGCGCTTCAATCCCCAGACGGTGAAATTGGCCGAGCCGGTGCGCAGCACCTTTCCGTCCACGCAATAGCTCTTCAAATGCATGATCTCGGTGCCGCGGGGCTTCAGCCGCACCTCGATCCGCTGCGCGCCGCGCAAGCCCCGCGCCCGGCCGGCAAAGCCCGGACCCGAGGACTCCTGCTCGCCGTCGAGATAGAGCCTGACACGCACGCCGCGCCCCGCCGCATCGGCGAGCGCCTCGATGAGCGCGATGTCGGTCACCAGATAGGCGGCGATCTCGATCGAGCTTTTGGCCGAGCGCAGTAGCGTGAGGTCGAGGCGCTCGAGATCCGAGGCGGGCGCGTAGCGGATTTCGACCGGACCATTGCCGAGCGGGGCGGCTTGGCGCAGATGCGTGAACATCTCGAGAGCGGCGATCGCGATAAAGGCTGTCGCGGCCATCGCACGGCGCCCCCAAGCCCGGCGCCCGAAGGCTCGGCGTGCGAAATCCGGACTTCGGAAATCTTGGCGATCTTGAGCCCGAGGCCAGGTCGCGCGAAGGCCGCCACGCATAGCCGTTCCCTTATTGTTCGTCCAACCATGGGGTCGCTAGACCGGTTTCCTGGAAAGCGCAATCGGCTCCGGGATACAAATTCCCCGTTTGTCGCATTTGGCGCAGCAGAATGGCGGCCGCGGCTCCGCGGGATCCTTAGGAAAGCCGCCGCGGATAAGGCCTTGATCTGGGCGAGAATGTCCCCGATTTGTCCCTTTGCCCTTTGAGCGCTATGATACGGTGTGATTCAAGCAAGGGGAAAGGCGCGGCCGCGAGCTAGCCTTGATCTCGCCCCGTTTCGCGTGCTGCGTGCGCCGCAACAATCAAAAATGGATTGACATTCGATCATGCCCACCATTGCCCTGGTCGATGATGACCGCAATATCCTCACCTCCGTGTCCATCGCGCTCGAGGCCGAGGGCTACCGCATCCAGACCTTCACCGACGGCGCCTCGGCTCTCGAGGGCCTGAAGCAGAACCAGCCCGACCTCGCCATCCTCGACATCAAGATGCCGCGCATGGACGGCATGGAGCTGTTGCGCCGCCTCAGGCAGAAAACCGACATGCCTGTGATCTTCCTCACTTCCAAGGACGAGGAGATCGACGAATTATTCGGGCTGAAGATGGGCGCGGACGATTTCATCCGTAAGCCTTTCTCGCAACGTCTCCTGGTCGAGCGTGTGCGTGCCGTCCTGCGGCGAGCCCAGCCCAAGGACGGCTCGACCCCACGCGAGAACGACGCCAAGGTCATCGAACGCGGCAATCTGCGCATGGATCCCGAACGGCACACTTGCACCTGGAAGGGTCAGCCGGTCACGCTGACCGTGACGGAGTTCCTCATCCTGCAGGCGCTGGCGCAACGCCCGGGCGTGGTGAAGAGCCGCAACGCCCTCATGGACGCCGCCTATGACGACGAGGTCTATGTCGACGACCGTACCATCGACAGCCACATCAAGCGGCTGCGCAAGAAGTTCAAGGTCGTCGAGGATTCATTCGAGATGATCGAAACGCTCTACGGAGTGGGGTATCGCTTCAAGGAGGCGTGAGAACACCGGACCGGGCGACGCAAGGGCCGATTTGGTTGCGACATCTTCCCGATGGAAGATCTTGGATCGACCAAAGCCCTGGTTTGATCGAAGCCTTGGCAGCAAGACCCGTCCGGTTCCGCTCTATGCAAGCATGGCTGTAGCGACCGATCCGATCCCGGCGACAGAGAGGTCCGGTTCCGCGAGACCCGGCCTCCTCATGCGGTCTCGCGCCCGCCTCGTCAGGCTGGCGCGCGGTACCGCGCGGCGCGTGTCGTCGAGCCTCACGCGGCGCATCGTCTTCCTCAATCTTGCGGGCCTTGCGGCCATGCTGTTCGGCTTCATGTATCTCAATCAGCTGCGCGCCGGCCTCATCGACGCGCAGGTGCAGAGCCTGCGCACCCAGGGCGACGTCATCGCGCTTGCCATCGCCTCGACCGCCACGGTCGAGAACGACGTCATCACGCTCGACCCGGACAAGCTCCTGCAGTTGCGCGCCGGCCAAAGCACCGACAGCGAGGAGGACGATGCCTCCTCGCTGCAATTCTCCATCAATCCCGAGCAGGTCGCGCCCTTGCTGCGCCGCTTCTTCACGCAGACACGCACGCGCGCGCGTCTCTACGACCGCGACGGTTCGCTTCTCCTCGACACCCGCACCCTCATCGGCGGCAGCGGCATCCTGCGTTCCGACTTGCCGCCTCCCTACGAGGCCAAGCCCCATTTGCTCGCGCGCATCTGGACGAGCCTGACCGGCCTCTTCGGCAAGTCGGATCCCCCGAGCGCGGATGACACCGCGCTTCCCCCCGGGAAGCTGGCGCGCGAAGTGAAGACCGCCTTGTCGGGAGCGATCTCGAGCGGGGTCGCCCTCAACCGGGCCGGCGAGACCATCGTCTCCGTTGCGGTGCCGATCCAGAGATTTCACCCGGTTCGCGGAGTTCTCCTGCTTTCCACGCAAGGAGGCGACATCGACGCGATGATCTGGAACGAGCGGATCGGGCTGCTGCGCGTCTTCCTGGTCGCAGCGGTCGTCATGACGGTCCTGTCCTTCCTCTTGGCCGGTACGATCGCGGGCCCGGTGCGGCGTCTCGCCGAAGCGGCCGAGCGTGTGCGGCGCGGTATCAAGTCGCGGCAGGAGATTCCCGATTTCAGCAGCCGCCCCGACGAGATCGGTCACCTTTCGGGAGCGCTGCGCGACATGACGAGCGCGCTCTATAAGCGCATGGATGCGATCGAAAGCTTCGCGGCCGATGTCGCCCATGAGCTGAAGAATCCGCTCACCTCGCTGCGCAGCGCCGTCGAGACGCTGCCGCTCGCCAAGACGCCGAGCTCGCAATCGCGGCTGATGGGGGTGATCCAACACGATGTGCGCCGGCTCGACCGGCTCATCAGCGACATCTCCGACGCCTCGCGCCTCGATGCCGAGCTGGCGCGCGAGGATTCGGAGCCCGTCGAGCTCGCGGAGCTGCTGAAGGCGATCGTGTCGGTCGCGAGCGATACACGCAGCGAAAGCGAGGCCGGCGTCGAGCTCGTCGTGGCTCGGCATGCTCTCGGCAAGAACGCCTTCCTGACAATCGGGCATGACAGCCGGCTCGGCCAAGTGATCACCAACCTCATCGACAATGCCCGCTCCTTCTCTCCCCCGGACAAGGTGGTCCGCGTCGGCCTCGACCGCCACGAGGATGTCATCGAGATCACGGTCGAGGATCAAGGCCCGGGCATTTCCGAGCATGCGCTCGAGCGGATTTTCGAACGCTTCTATACGGACAGGCCCAACCAGGGCTTTGGCCAGAATTCCGGGCTCGGCCTGTCGATATCGCGGCAGATCGTCGAGGTGCATGGCGGCAAGATCTGGGCGGAGAACCTACCCCCCACCGATCCGCGTGCCGAACCCGGCATGAGCGGGGGCGCGAAATTCACCGTGCAATTGCCCGCGGCCGTGGCCCATGAACGCCGAGCCTGACGCATCCTCGAGCACCGCTTATTCCCGCCAAGGGGGGGCGGGAGGGGTTTCGCG
>JBIOEK010000152.1:0-8194 GCA_044445925.1 Hyphomicrobiales bacterium | reverse complement strand
TCGCGGATATAATGCCAGATGATGCGCGTCATCTCGTCCCCGTCGAGCTCGACGACAGGGTGGGCGACCTTGATCTTGTTCATCTGGCAAACCTCTTGACGGCGATGGGCTGGAACGGCGCTCTTGGGCCTGGGAGCTCTTGGGCCCGGGAGCGCGCGCGCTATAGCACCGCGCCCGGCGTGGGCAAAGGCGCTCTGAGCGCCAGGTTGAAACGCAGGCGCGAAAGGCCGATCCTGCACCGATGAACGGGATGAAGCCTTCAGCGGTCGCCACGGCCGCGCCCTACGCGGCGCGCGGCGGCGCCGACGTCGAGTGGCGCATCGCCGAGGGGCTCACCCCCTATGAGGCGGCCGTGAGCGAGATGGAGGCGCTGGCCGCGGCGATCGCCGAGGGGCAGGCACCCGAGCGCGTCTGGCTCGTCGAGCACCCTCCCCTCTACACGGCTGGGACCTCGGCGAAGGCCCAAGATCTGATCGGGGAGCCGCGATTTCCGGTATTCCGGACCGGGCGCGGCGGGCAGTTCACCTATCATGGGCCGGGCCAGCGCGTCGCCTATGTGATGCTGGACCTTCGGCGCCGCAGGCCCGATCTTCGCGCCTTCGTCCAGGCGCTCGAAGCCTGGATCATCCTGGCGCTTTCGGCCTTCAACATTCGCGGCGAGCGGCGCGAGGGGCGGGTCGGCGTCTGGGTGCGCCGCCCCGACAAGGGCCCTGGCGTCGAGGGCAAGATCGCCGCGATCGGCATCCGCGTGCGCCGCTGGGTGAGCTTCCACGGCATCTCGGTCAATCTCGAGCCGGAGCTCTCCCATTATGGCGGCATCGTGCCCTGCGGCATCCATGGCCACGGCGTGACGAGCTTCGCCGATCTCGGCTTAACCGCGACCATGCCCGAGCTCGACATGGCGCTGCGCGCCGCGTTCGAGGAGGTGTTCGGCGAGACGCGGGCGCTCGAAGGCCGGGGTTAGAGCAGGAAGCGTCTCTTTGGGATCATGCTCAGCGCAGCGGCGAGAACGCCGTCTCGCGGATCCTGAGAACGACCAGGAAGGTCACGACCGCCGCGGCGATCAGGTAGTAGGCTGGCGCCAGATTGTTGCCGGTCGCCTTGATGAGCCAGGTCGCGATGAAGGGGGCGAAGCCACCGAAGATCGCCACCGCGATGTTGTAGCCGATCGACAACGCCGTGTAGCGCACGCGCGTCGGGAAGATCTCGGAATAGGCGGCCGGGCAGGCGCCCGAGAAGAATGAGAGGAACACGATCATCGTCAGCTGGGCGATGAGCGCCAGCGTTGCGCTTCCCGACGAGGCCATCATGAAGAGCGGATAGGAGAGGATGATATAGCCGCCGGAGGACAAGAGCAGCAACGGCTTGCGCCCGATGCGATCGGACAACGCCCCCCAGATCGGGATCAGGATAACGAAGACGGCGAGGCAGGTCGTGCCGATCCACAGCGCCGACGAAGGCGCGAGCTTCGCCACCGAGACGATATAGCTCGTCATGTAGACGATCGGGATGTAGTAGGCGACGGTGTTGTGCAAAGTGAGACCGAAGACGGTCAAGGTCTCCTTGCGATAGGTGGTCAGCGCCTCGACGAGGGGCGCCTTCGACACCTCGCCATGCTCCTCGATCGCCGCGAATTTCGGCGTATCGTCGAGCCTCCAGCGAAGATAGGCGCCGAGCAGACCGACGAGAACACCGAGAATGAAGGGGATGCGCCAGCCCCAGCCAACGAGGGCATCGTGGGTCAGCGTCTGGGTCAGCAAGGCCGCGCTGAGCGACCCCAGGAGGAAGCCGGCCCCCACGCTCACCTGTTGCCACGAGCCGTAGAAACCTCGCTTACCCTCGGGCGCGAATTCCACGATATAGGCGGTCGATCCGCCCCATTCGCCCCCGGCCGACAGGCCTTGCAGGAGCCGGACGAGCACGAGCAAAGCGGGAGCAAGCACGCCGACCTGCTGATAGGTCGGCAACAGGCCGATCGCCAGGGTCGAGAAGGCCATGAGGAAGATGACGGCGCTCAACGCCTTGCGGCGGCCGTAGCGATCGCCGTAAATTCCAAACAGCACGGAGCCTACGGGCCGCATCACGAAACCGACGCCGAACACCGCGAAGGTCAGCAGCAGCGAGGCGATGGGATCGTCCGAGGGAAAGAAGAGCTGTGAGATCGTCGAGACCAAATACCCGTAGACGCCGAAATCATACCATTCGAGCACATTGCCGACCGTGCCGGCGATGATGGCTTTGCGCCGCTTCCCCTCGGCCCCCTCGGTCGGTATCGCGATTGACGCCATGACCTTCCCTTTCCCCTTCCCCTTCCCGCTCCTCTCAAAAAAGTAACAGGCCCTCCATGGCCTGTCGAGCACGAACTCTATTCTTGAGACGGTGCCTTCTCGACCGTCCGTGAACGAGAAGAAGACAGAGCCTCGACCTATCAAGGAACCAACGACATGGATCTCATCGTCCGCAATGTGCGTCTCGGCGAGCAGCCCGCCGACGAACCGGTCGATATCGGGATCGAGAACGGCAGGATCGTCGCGATCGCGCCGAACCTCGCCGCCGAGGCGCAGATCTATGACGCAGGCGGGCGGCTGGCATGCGCCGGGCTGATCGAAACCCATATCCATCTGGACAAATCGCGGATCATCGATCGCTGCGCCCCCGAGGTCGGACGCCAATCCGACCAGATCCGGCGCGTCGCCCCGCTCAAGAAGACGTTCACCGTCGAGGACATACGCAGCCGGGCCGAGCGGACGCTCGAGGAATGCATCCTGCACGGCACGACGCGCATGCGCACCCATGTCGAGGTCGATCCGGCGATCGGCATGCGCGGCTTCAACGCCCTCCAGTCACTGGCGAACGATTATCGCTGGGCTATCGACATCGAGCTCTGCGTCTTCCCGCAGGAGGGGCTCACCAACTACCCCGGCACCGACGAGCTCCTGGTCGAGGGCTTGAAGCGCGGAGCGAGGGCGATCGGCGGCGCCCCCCGCTACGACACGGATGGCCAAGCCCAGATCCGGCGGATATTCGAGCTCGCCCGCGAATTCGACGCCGAGATCGACATTCATCTCGATTTCGGGAGCACGCCGGAGGCGATGGACATCCATCTCGTCTGCGAGCTGACAAAGACCTATCGGCGCGGCGGCCGCGTCGCGGTCGGCCACATGACCAAGCTTTCCACCCTTCCGCCCGATCAGCTCGCCGTCTTGGCCCGGCGTCTCGCGGATGTCGGCATCGCGGTGACGGCGCTGCCCGCGACCGATCTTTTCCTGATGGGGCGCGAGCGGGATCACAATGTGCCGCGCGGCGTCGCCGACGCGAACTTCCTCGTCGAGCATGGCGTCAATTGCTCGCTGTCGAGCAACAACATACTCAACCCGGCGACCCCTTACGGCGACTGCTCGCTCATTCGCATCGCCAATCTTCAGGCGAACATCCTGCAGATCAGCCACGCGCCGCGCTTGCGCGACTGCTTCTCCATGCTGACCAGCCGCTCGGCGCGGCTCCTCAACCTCAAGGATTATGGGCTCGCCGTCGGCAATCCGGCCGACATCGTCGTGATCGATTGCCAATCGCCCGAGCAGGCGGTCGCCGAGCTCCGGCAGCCGGTCGCGGCGTTCAAGTGGGGCCGGCGCACGGTCATCCGCCATCCAGCCGAGCTCGTGCGGCCGCGTTGACCCGTTCGGTCACCGCGTCGCTTCGGCATCCGGGTGCGCCGCTGGGTGAGCTTCCACGGCATCTCGGTCAATCTCGAGCCGGAGCTCTCGCATTATAGCGGCATCGTGCCCCGCGGCATCCATGGCCATGGCGTGACAAGCTTCGCCGATCTCGGCTCGACGGCGACCCTGCCCGAGCTCGACATGGCGCTGCGCGCAGTGTTCGGGGAGGCGTTCGGAGAGACGCGGCGGGGGTGAATGAGCCCGGCCCCGGAACGAGGCGCGGCGATTGCGGGCGTTCCTTCTCCCGCCCTTCGCGGGAGAAGGTGCCCGAACCCTCGGGTCGTGCCTTCGGCACGCCCAAGGGTAAACTCCGTGAGGGCGGATGAGGGAGGGTTCCGCTCGGCAACGCCCCACCCTGTTGCACCGCGCTGCCGCTGTAAACAACAGCGAAAATGCAGCGGGAGCGGCTTGGAGTGCACCCCAAAAGTGAGACACGCCTCCCGCATGATTATTGCACCGCAGCGCCCTGTAAATATCAGGAGAAATACAGGCGCCGCCCCTGTGCGGGCTCGGAAATAACAGGCGCGCTGCAGTGCAACACGGCGGGACGACGCACCACCCATGCCGCGCGCCCACACACGGATGCGTCGCGAGCCCGCGAAAGGGTGCGGGAGAGGACGCGCCTCCCGGCAGGTTTCCCGCGAGCTGACACAAGACGGCATCGTTCCTCCACGTCGCAATTTCAGTCGCGGCACCATAGAACAAACGCGGAACATTTGCAAGTGCGACAATTGTGAAACCTGGCCCGCGCCCCTATGCCGCCGCCCGCCTTCGAACATCCTCCAGGATCGCGATGACCTGCGCCACCTCGGCCTTGCCGAACACACCCTCGACGCCCATCGGGTCGAGATCGGTGAACGGGCTCTCGTAAAGCAGGCGCGGCTCCATGGCGCCGCGCTCGGTCAGATGGTCGATGACCATGTTCAGGAACTCGATCTGATCTGCGGTCGGCGTCTTGCCAGCCAAGAAGGCGTCGAAGGCGCGCTTCGCGGCTTCGCGGTCCATGCCCACGAGTGAGCGGACATAGAGGCCGAGGCCGCCATCGGCTGCGATCCGCTCGAGGTCGGCCGGCCCAGCCCCGGCGGCGACGAAGATGCGCTCGAGCTCGGCGAGGTCCGTCGCGGTCAGCGGTTCGTTGCGCCTCAGCTTCAAGACGGCAATGTGGTTCTCGTGGTCCTTCAGGAAATGCCTCGCCTTGAGGCGGAAGCGATCCATGTCGGTGCCGACGCTGACGCCGCCTATATCGACCGCCACGCCCGGGCCGATCTCGTCAACGAAGTCGCTGTAGACGATCGGCCGCCGCCGCAACTCGATCAGCTTGACGAGGTCCCGCAGCCGGCGACGCACCGTCTCCAGCATCGGCAGGGTGATGTCCTGCCAGAACTCGTCCGACTGGACATCGAGGATGAGCTGCAACTCCTTCGCGACCATCGGCACATTGGACAACTCTTCGAGCAGGCCGCCGATCTGCACGATCTTCTTGCGCAAGCCGTCGAAGGACTTCTCCGCGCGCAGCATCGCGAGCTGTGTCCTGAGAATCAGAAGATCGAACTGCTTCGCCGCGATATCGTCATCGACGAGGCTCGATGGCAGGCCGGCGACCCCGTCCGCGAGCTCGTGCCGCTCGTCGAGGCCGAGCTTCGCCCAGGCTTCGCTCTTGGCGTATTTCTCGACGAGGCGCCGTCTCGGCCGCACGATGAAATTGTCGAGGCTCATGCCTTCGACCTCCTCGCGCAGCCGGCTCGCCAGAGCCTCGCGCAGCTCCAGGCGTCTAGCCTCGTCATCAACGACGCTGCCCTGCTCGCCGGCTTGCAGCACCGGCGTCCGGTCTTGGGCGAATACGCCCGCAGGCGGAGGCCCGTCCTTGCCGGCCAGGGCATCGAGCTCGCCGATCAGCTCGACGCGCGACACGAACAGCCGCTTGGCCAAGGAATCGCCCGAGGCGCCTTCGGCCAGATCGGGGTTCTGGTTGAAGAACTCGAAGTTTCGGCACCAATCGAAGACCTGGAAGAATTCCTTGTGCTGACCCGGTCCGAAGAGATCCGGGCACAGGCGCGTGCCGCGGCCGATCATCTGCCAGAACTTGGTCTTGGAACGCACCACCTTGAAGAAGACGAGGTTGACGACTTCCGGCACGTCGATGCCGATATCCAGCATGTCGACCGAGACGGCGATATGCGGCGCCTTATGGAGCTGGCTGAAATCGTCGATGAGCGATTGCGCGTATTCGGTCTTGAAATCGATGACGCGCGCGAACGAGCCCTTCAGATGCGGGTAGTTAGCGTCGAAGCGCTCGGCGATGAACTGGGCATGATCATGGTTCTTGGCGAAGACGATGGTCTTGCCGAGGCGATCGCCGTCGGCGACCTTCAGCCCATTGGTCATCAAGTGCTCGAGCACCTTGTCGACGGTATCCTTGTTGAACAGCCATTTGTTGACGGCGGCCGGCTCGACCCGAACCGGAACCAGGCCGTCCTCGTCCCATTCGATGGCGTCCCAGGCTTCCTTCTCGTCCTCGGGCAGCTTGTCGTAGTCGATGCCGCGGTCCATGAAGTCGGAGCTCACCGAGACGGCCTTGGGCGGCACGAGAAAACCGTCCTTGACGGCTTCGTCGAGGCCATAGGCGTCGGTCGGCACGCCGCGCTGAAGATCGAAGAGCCGATAAGTGTCGCGGTCGACCTCGTCCTTCGGCGTCGCCGTCAGGCCGACGAGGAGGCTGTCGAAATAGTCGAAGATGGCGCCGTATTTGCGGTAGACGGAACGATGCGCCTCGTCGATCACGACGAGATCGAAGTGGCCGGGCCCGAAACGGCGCTGGCCGCCCTTCGCCTCGTCGATCAGGCCCATCATGGTCGGATAGGTCGAGACATAGACGCGGCCCGTGGCGTCCTTGTCGGTGACAAGGTTGACGGGCGAGGCGTCGGGCAAGAAGCGCTTGAAGGCGTTCACCGCCTGGTTCACCAGCGCCACCCGGTCGGCAAGGAAGAGCACCCGGCGCGCCCAATTCGCCCGTATCATGAGGTCGGCAAGCGCGATCACGGTGCGCGTCTTTCCGGCGCCGGTCGCCATGACGAGAAGCGCCCGGCGCAGATGGTCCTTCTCGAAGGCCTCGCAGATGCGGCGGATGGCGCGGGACTGGTAGAAGCGCTCGACGATCTTCGGATCGATCCCGGTCGCGCCGAGCGGCTTCAGCGTCGCGCGCCGCCGGATCGCGAGCTCAAGCTCGTCCTTGGTGAGGAAGCCCTGGATGGGGCGCGGCGGATAGCGCTTGTCGTCCCAGATCCAATGATCGTAGCCGTTGGTGTAGAAAATCACCGGACGCTGGCCGAATTGCGCTTCGAGGCAGTCGGCATAGAGCTTCGCCTGCTGCTGGCCGACGCGCGCATCGCGCATTGTGCGCTTCGCCTCGACGAGGCCGAGCGGCTTGCCGTCATCGCCCCACAGCACATAGTCGACGAAGCCCGCGCCGGAAGCGCTCGACATGCCGGTCACCGGGAATTCCGTGTCGTATCCGGGCTTCACGAAGCTCCAGCCGGCTTCCGAGAGCAGGAGATCGATGAAGGCGTCGCGCGTCGTCGCCTCGTCATAGTCATGCGTGTCTGCGAATTTGGCATTGGCGGCCTTGGCGGCCGCAAATTCGGCCCGCAAGGCCGCAATCTCCGTTTCGAGCTTCGCCCGCTCGGTCTCGCTGGCGAGGCGTTTGGCCTCGGCCTCGTCGCGCGCCTTCACCGTCTCGACGAAACGGCGCGCGATCTCCTGAAGCTGCACCAGCGACGAGACCGCGATCGACGTCGTCTTGGGCAGCGCCTCGGCCGAGAAGGTGAGCGAAGGGTCGGGCTTTGCGGCGCGCCCATAGGTGCGGGCGAGCCAATAGGCGAGATGGAAGAGCTCGCGCAGCGCCGTCAAGGCCTGTGGGAAGGGCACCGCTTTCGCTTCGTGAACGGCCTTGTTGCCGAGATCCTTGACGATGCGCGCCTTGGCGACGAGCCTGTCGCCGACGAGATTGCGGAAGCTCGGCTCGTGGAGGCGCGCCGCGAGCGCCGTGTCGTATGGGTCCTTCAGGCTGGCGTCATGGCGGTAGAGCCATTTGACGGCGACCTCCAAGGCAAAGCGCGCATAAAAGCAGGCGGCGCGCGGATCGGCATGAGCGAGGCTCTCGGCGCGCGCCGCATGCGCGTGCACATCCGCGAATTCGGAAGCCAGGAACGCGAATTGCGACATGCCCCCCGCGCATCCTCCTCTCAGCGAGCCGCCTCGATCAGCTCGATATCCTTCTTCAGTAATTGGTTGACGAGCTGACTCAGCGAAGTGCCCCGCGCATCGGCGCGTGCAGCCAGGTACTGCAGGACTTCCGGTTCGAGATGCACCGGCGGGATGAGCGTCGCGTCCTTCCTGTGGAACTTGCCGCGCGCGGCTCCTTTGAAATCATATTCGTCTTTCATGCGGTTCCTTCACGATATTGCCGCGCTTCCCGCTTC
>JBIOEK010000151.1:0-8233 GCA_044445925.1 Hyphomicrobiales bacterium | reverse complement strand
GGACGCCGCCTCCGGCCAGAAGAAGGCCGCGATCTGCTCGACCTGCCATTCCTTCGGCAAGGGCGACGCCTCGAAGCCGACCGGCCCGAATCTATGGGGCATCGTCGGGCGCGTGCACGCCGCCAACAAGGATTTCGAGTATTCGGCCGTGAATAAGGAGCTGGGCGCCAAGGGCGAAAAATGGACCTATGACGCGATCTTCGAGTTCATCAAGAGCCCCAAAACCTATATGTCCGGCACCAAGATGACCTTTGCGGGGCATGCAGAGCGCGGAGGATCGCGCCGCCGTCATCGCCTATCTGCGCAGCCTCTCCGACAGCCCCGAGCCCTTGCCGGCGGTGACGGCCGAAGCGGCCCCGGAGACACCGAAGACGGCCCCGGAAGCACCGAAAACAGCCCCGGAAGCGCCCAAGCCGCCGCCTAAGTAAGGCTCGGCGCCTTTCGCTCGAAGGGTCCGACCCCGAGATCGACTTGCCGCAATCGCGCTTCCGATCGCAGGATGCGAGGGGTTGAAGGCAGATTCCGGTTCAGGAGGCGCCGATTCCATGAAATTGTCTCTCACGAGGCGCGATGCCGGCAGGTTGACCTTGGCGCTCGCGGGGCTGCGAGCCTCGGGCCCGGCGCTCGCCGCCGAAGGGGAGACCGAGACGCATGGTCTCTCCTCCTTCGGCGACCTGGCGCAGCCGCCCGATTTCCAGCGTTTCGCCTATGTGAACCCGGACGCCCCGAAAGGCGGAACCCTGGTGATCCAGCTCAGGGCCGCGGGCGGCAACCAGAATTTCGACACCTTCAACACGCTGAACAACCACACCTTCAAGGGCGACGGCGCCGCCGGCATGGATGCGACCTATGACAGCTTGATGAGCGGGGGGCTCGACGAACCGAGCTCGGCCTACGGCCTCGTGGCGCGGCGGGTAAGGATTTCGGCCGACAGGCTGACCTATCGCTTCCTGCTGCGCCCCGAAGCGAGGTTCCATGACGGCACGCGGCTGACGGCAGGCGATGTCGCCTTCTCCTTGATGACCCTCAAGGCCAAGGGTCATCCGAGCGAGCGCGCCATCCTGACCCAGATGATCTCGGCCGAGGCGGAGGGCGACGATATCGCGGTCGTGCATCTCTCCGAGACGCGTAGCCGCGATCTGCACCTCGTCGTCGCCGGCCTGCCGATCTTCTCGCAGGCCTATTGGAGCACGCGAGACTTCGAGGCCTCGACGCTCGAAGCCCCGCTAGGCTCAGGGCCCTATCGGGTGGGGCATTTCGAGCAGGGCCGCTTCATCGAATTCGAGCGCGTCCCCGATTATTGGGCGAAGGATCTCGGCGTGAATGTCGGGCTCAATAATTTCGACAAGGTCCGTTTCGAATATTATCGCGATCGCCAGGTCGCCTTCGAGGCTTTCAAGGCCGGCAAGATCAATTTCAACGAGGAATACACCTCGCGCCTTTGGGCGACGGGCTATGATTTTCCCGCATTCCGGGAGGGCCGCGTCAGGAAGGAGACGCTGCCTAACGGCGCACCCGTCGGTTCGCAGGGTTGGCGTTTCAATATCAGGCGCCCGATGTTCAAGGACCCGCGCATCCGCGAGGCCGTCGGGCTCGCCTTCGACTTCGAATGGACGAACAAGAACATCATGTATTCGCTCTATAGGCGAACGACGTCCTTCTTCGAGAATTCCAACATGAAGGCTACGGGCAAGCCGGGACCGGAGGAGCTCGCTCTGCTCGAGCCGTTGCGGGGCAAGGTGCCCGATGAATGCTTCGGCGAGCCCTATCTGCCGCCCGTTTCCGACGGCACGGGCGCTGACCGCAACCTGCTGCGGCGCGCCGACCAGCTCTTTGCGGAGGCCGGCTGCAAGCGCGAGGGCGGCGCGCTCAAGCTCCCGGACGGCAAACCCTTCGAGATCGAGTTCCTGGACTTTTCGCCCGCCTTGCAGCCCCATACCGAGCCGTTCCAGGCCAATCTGAAACGGCTCGGCATCGCCTGCCGGTCGCGCATCGTCGATGCAGCGCAATACCATGCGCGCATGGACCAATTCGACTTCGACATCGCGAGCTTGAGCCTTTCCGGCTCGCGCACGCCGGGAGATTCGCTGCGGATCGTCTACGGCTCGCAGGCCGCAAGCACGCCGGGCTCGCGCAATATCGGGGGAATTGCGGATCCGTCCGTGGACGCTCTCATCGAACAGATCGCAAGGGCCTTGACGCGCGCAGAGCTGACCATTGCCTGTCGCGTGCTCGACCGGGTCCTGCGGGCCGGACGCTACTGGGTGCCCATGTGGTATCGGGATCAATCCCTGCTCGCCTATTGGGACATCTTCTCGCGGCCGCAGACGACGCCGAAATTCGGCACCGGCGCCCCCGATACCTGGTGGGTCGATCCCGTGAAGGCGGCAAAGATCGGCATGACACAATGAGCGGGCGAGGGCTGCCGATCGCCGGGCCCTGCTTGCCGCATTCGCGCGTTTGATCGCAGAATGAAGGAGAGCTCGGCCAGATCCGATCTCGATTCGAAGGCCGATCTCGATTCGGAGGCTCAAGCATCATGAACTTCGCTTTCACGCGCCGCGATGCGGGCCGGTTGGCTCTGGCCCTCGCGGCGACCCGCCTCAAGAGCGCGGCTATCGCAGCCGAAGGAGAGACCGAGACGCATGGTCTCTCTTCCTTCGGCGAGCTCGCCCTCCCGCCCGACTTCAAGCATTTCGCCTATGTGAACCCGGACGCGCCCAAGGGCGGCACCTTGGTGATTCAATTGCGGCTCGAGGTCGGCAACCAGAATTTCGACACCTTCAACACGCTCAATATTCACACCTTCAAGGGCGACGGAGCGGCCGGCATGGACGCGACCTTCGACACCTTGATGAGCCCCAGCGGCGACGAATCCGATTCGCTTTACGGACTCGCGGCGCGCAGCGTGCGGATCTCGGCCGACAAGCTCACCTATCGCTTCCTGCTGCGGCCGGAAGCCAAATTCCATGACGGCACGCGGCTGACGGCGCGCGATGTCGCCTTCTCGCTGATGATCCTGAAGGCGAAGGGCCATCCCTCGGAACGGGCAGCCTTGCTCCAACTGGTCTCGGCCGAGGCGGAAGGCGACGAAATCGCGGTGGTGCATCTCTCCGAGAAGCGCAGCCGCGATCTGCATCTCGTGGTCGCCGGCCTGCCGATCTTCTCGCAGGCCTATTGGAGCACGCGAGACTTCGAGGCCTCGACGCTCGACCCCCCGCTCGGCTCCGGCCCCTATCGGGTGGGGCATTTCGAGCAGGGCCGCTTCATCGAGTTCGAGCGCGTGGCCGATTATTGGGCCAAGGACCTCGGCGTCAATGTCGGGCTCAACAATTTCGACAAGGTCCGCTTCGAATATTATCGCGACCGGCAGGTGGCCTTCGAGGCCTTCAAGGGCGGCAAGATCAACTTCAACGAGGAATACACCTCGCGCATCTGGGCAACGGGCTATGACTTTCCTGCGGTCCGCGACGGCCGCGTCAAGAAGGAGGTGCTGCCGAACGGCGCGCCTGTCGGCTCGCAAGGCTGGTTTTTCAATATCAGGCGATCGATGTTCAAGGATCCACGCATCCGCGAGGCGATCGGGCTCGCCTTCGATTTCGAGTGGACCAATAAGAACATCATGTATTCGATCTATAAGCGGATGACCTCTTATTTCGAGAATTCCGAGATGAAGGCGGTCGGCAAGCCGGGGCCCGAGGAGCTCTCCCTGCTCGAGCCGTTGCGGGGCAAGGTGCCGGACGAATGTTTCGGGGAGCCCTATCTGCCCCCCGTTTCCGACGGCTCGGGCTCCGACCGCAACCTGCTGCGGCGCGCCGACCAACTCTTCACGGAGGCCGGCTGCAAGCGCCAGGGCGGCGCGCTCAAGCTCCCGGACGGCAATCCCTTCGAGATCGAGTTCCTGGACTCCTCGCCCAGCCTGCAACCGCATACCGAGCCCTTCCAGGCCAATCTTAAGCGGCTGGGCATTTCCTGCCGCTCGCGCATCGTCGACGCGGCGCAGTATAACTCACGCATGAACCAATTCGATTTCGACATGGCCAGCATGGCGTTATCGGGTTCGCGCACGCCGGGCGACGATCTGCGGATCGTCTACGGCTCGGAGGCCGCCGCCAGTCCCGGCTCGCGCAATATCGCGGGAATTGCCGACCCGGCCGTCGATGCGATGATCGAGATGCTCGGCAACGCCAAGACGCGCCAGGACCTCAACATTGCCTGTCGCGTGCTCGACCGCATCCTGCGGGCCGGACGCTATTGGGTGCCCATGTGGTACAAGAACGAGAGCCTCGTCGCTTATTGGGACATCTTCTCGCGACCGCAGGCGGTTCCGAAATACGCCACCGGCGCCCCCGATATCTGGTGGGTCGATCCGGCCAAGGCCGCGAAGATCGGCCAATCGCAATGACCCCATGCTAGGCTATATCGCGCGCCGCATCCTCTTGATGATCCCGACGCTCTTCGGGATCATGCTGATCTCCTTCATGATCGTGCAGTTCGCGCCGGGCGGGCCGGTCGAGCGCATCATCGCGCAACTGCAGGGCAACGATGCCGGCGCCTCGCGTATCGGAGGCGGGGGAGGCGGCGATCTCGCCGGCGCGGCACGCGGGCAGCAGAGCTCCTCCTCGAGCTATCGCGGCGCTCAGGGCATCGATCCCGAATTCATCGCCCAGCTCAACAAGCAGTTCGGCTTCGACAAGCCGGCGCCCGAGCGCTTCGCCAAGATGCTGTGGGATTATCTGCGCTTCGATTTCGGCAAGAGCTATTTCCGCGATACCCCGGTGCTGCAGCTGATCAAGGAGAAGCTGCCGGTCTCGATGACCTTGGGATTATGGATGCTCCTCCTCACCTACGGCATCTCGATCCCGCTCGGCGTCGCGAAGGCGGTGCGCGACGGCACGCCTTTCGACACCTGGACCTCGGCGGTCGTCATCGTCGGCTATGCGATACCGGGCTTCCTGTTCGCCATCCTCTTGATCGTGCTGTTCGCCGGAGGCTCGTTCTTCCAGATCTTTCCGTTGCGCGGCCTGACCTCCGATAATTTCGCCGACCTCTCCTGGTGGCGCAGGGTGCTCGATTACCTGTGGCATATCGTCTTGCCGATCACCTCGATGGCGATCGGCGCCTTCGCCACCACCACGCTTCTCGTCAAGAACTCCTTCCTCGACGAGATCCGCAAGCAATATGTGCTCACCGCCCGGATGAAGGGGCTGACCGAGCGCGGCGTGCTCTACGGCCATGTCTTCCGCAACGCCATGCTGATCGTGATCGCGGGCTTCCCGAGCGCCGTGGTGCATGCCTTCTTCGCCGGGGCGCTGCTCATCGAGACCATCTTCTCGCTCGACGGGCTCGGCCTGCTTTCCTATGAGTCGATCGTCAACCGGGATTACCCTGTCGTCTTCGCCAATCTCTACATCTTCGCGCTCATCAGCCTCGTGGTCGGGCTGATCTCGGACCTCACCTATACCTGGGTCGATCCGCGCATCGACTTCGAGACCCGGGAGACGTGAGGTGATGCGCAAGCGCTTCGCATTCTTCCCCCTCCCGCAGCCGAGACTTTTGCGAAGCTCGCCATCTGTCGGCGCCCGATCGAGCGGCCCCCCTCACCGGCCCACGCTTCGTCCAGGCACCTTCTGCCTCGAGCGGGAGACGCAAGGACGCTCGGCGCCATGAACGAAAAGATCCCCGTCAGGCCGAGCGCGGTGCCAACGGTACCTCGCCCCGTGGCGGCCCAACCCGTCAGGCCGGGCGCGGCGCCGACGGCGCCTCCTCCCAGGGAAGCCCAACCCGTCGCGCCGGTCGAGCCGAGCGGCGGCCTCTTCAGGCTCACGCCGATCAACATGCGCCGGCTCGTCAATTTCAAGGCCAATCGGCGCGGCTTCTGGTCCTTATGGATCTTCCTCGTCATCTTCGTCGTGACGCTGCTGGCCGAATTGATCGCCAATGACCGCCCGATCCTCGCAAGCTACAAGGGCGAATTCCTCTTTCCGATCTTCGTGGATTACCCCGAGGACATGTTCGGCGGCTTCCTGCCTGTGACCGATTACCGCGATCCGGTGGTCGCGAACGAGATCGCGGCGAATGGCTGGGCGCTGTGGCCGCCCATCCATTTCTCCTACGACACGCACAACCTCGAAGTGCCGACGCCCGTCCCCTCTCCGCCCACCTGGTTGCTCGCCGACGCCCAATGCCGCAACCTCGCGGCGCGGCTCGACCGCAACAAGGGCCGGGATCCGGCCGGGCTCGGCTGCGGCGACATCGAATGGAACTGGCTCGGCACCGACGATCAAGGCCGCGACGTGGTCGCGCGCCTGATCTACGGCTTCCGCATCTCGGTGCTGTTCGGCCTCGTGCTCGCCATCGCCTCCTCGATCATCGGGGTCGCGACAGGGGCGCTGCAAGGCTATTTCGGCGGCTGGACGGACCTTCTGTTCCAGCGCTTAATCGACATCTGGACCTCGGTTCCGCAGCTCTATTTGCTGATCATCGTCTCCTCCTTCATCGAGCCTAATTTTTTCGTGCTGCTCGGCATCCTGTTGTTGTTCTCCTGGGTGTCGCTGGTCGGCGTCGTGCGGGCCGAATTCCTGCGGGCCCGCAATTTCGAATATGTGCGCGCCGCGCGCGCCTTGGGCCTCAGCGATCTCAAGATCATGTGGAAGCATGTGCTGCCGAACGCCATGGTCGCCACCTTGACCTTCCTGCCCTTCGTCCTGAACGGCTCGATCGCGACGCTGACTTCGCTCGACTTCCTGGGCTTCGGCCTGCCGCCGGGCTCTGCCTCGCTGGGCGAGCTCTTGAACCAGGGCAAGTCCAACCTTCAGGCTCCGTGGCTCGGGCTCTCGGGCTTCATGGTGATCGCCAGCATGCTGTCGCTCTTGATCTTCATCGGCGAGGCGGTGCGCGACGCCTTCGACGCCAGGAAGGGGATGTGAGGAGGATGTGCTATCATGGCGCGCCAGGGAGACGCTCATCGTGAAGATCGTGCGCGAGCATTACCCGATCGCGAAACTGCCCGAGGACTTGCGCGAAGGGCTCGATCCGGACGCAATGGCGGTGGTGACCGTCACGCCCGAACCTCGATCGGGACACAAGGCAAGCCCGCTCGACATCGTCGACGAGTATCGGGCGAAGCACGCTCCGCGCTATCGCAGCGACCAGGAAATCGTCGACCTCGTGCGGCGCATCCGAGATGGCGACAAGCTGTGACGAGCAAGACCTCGCGGGTTTATGTCGACACCAATGTCGTCATTCGCGTCATGGAGCACACGGACGAGGCCTCCGCCGCGATCGCCGGCGTCTTTCAGCGTGCCGTCGACGGAGAGCTGCGGCTCGTGACCAGCGAATTGACCTTGAGCGAGGCGCTCGTCGTGCCGGTCGGGCAGGGCGACGATTTCCTCGCGCAAGCCTATGGCAAATTGTTGCACCAATCGGAGCTCTTCGATCTCAGGCCGATAACGCAGCACATCCTGATCGAGGCGGCCTATGTGCGAGCCCGCCGGACGCTGCAGCTTCCCGACGCGATCCATGTGGCAACGGCCGAGGCCGAGCGTTGCGGCCTCATGCTGTCATTCGATCGCCGCCTGCAGGGGAGCGGCGCCTTCGACGTGATCGGGCCCTCTGACCCGCGCGTCGCCGCGGGAGAGCGTAGCGGATGACCCTCCTCAGCGTCGCCAATCTTTCGGTCGCCTTCCGCCAGGGCGCCAAGGAGACGCTCGCGGTTGACCGCATTTCGTTTTCCGTCGACCAGGGCGAGACGCTCGCCATCGTCGGCGAATCGGGCTCGGGCAAGTCGGTGTCGGCGCTGTCGATCCCGCGCCTTCTCAACTATCCGGCGGCCTTCCATCCTTCGGGCAAGATCGCCTTCGACGGCCGCGACCTCTTGCAGGCGAGCGAGGCGGAGCTGCGCCGGGTGCGCGGCAACGACATCACCATGGTGTTCCAGGAGCCGATGACCTCGCTCAACCCGCTGCACACCATCGAGCGCCAGATCGGCGAGATCCTGGCGCTGCACAAGGGCATCGAGGGCCGCAAGGCGCGCGCCCGCACCGTGGCCCTCCTCGAGGAGGTCGGCATCCGCGACCCAGGGAGCCGGCTCGAAGCCTTCCCGCACCAGCTCTCGGGCGGCCAGCGCCAGCGCGTGATGATCGCCATGGCGCTCGCCAATGAGCCGAAGCTCCTGATCGCAGACGAGCCGACGACGGCTCTCGACGTCACCGTGCAGGCGCAGATCCTGGCG
>JBIOEK010000150.1:0-8247 GCA_044445925.1 Hyphomicrobiales bacterium | reverse complement strand
GCTTGATGGTGTTCGGCGCGCCGCGGCACCAGATCGCCCATCCGGGGCTGGTGCGGAAGAGATAGCCGGTGTGGAAGGTCAACACCCCATGCCCGAAATGCGAGATGGCCCGGTTGGTGACCAAAGCGGGGTCGCCGATCGGCCTGATCTGGATGTCCCCGGTGAGGTTGCCCCCGGTCCAGGTCGCCGAGAAGGAGCAGGGGAGGAGAATCTCCCAGCCGCTGGCATTGGCGATCGACAAGGGAATGCAGCGATAGGCGTAGCGCTGGTCGGTCAGGTCCATCCATTGCCGGTCCGGGCGCGCGGCAACGAGCTTCGGCGGATTTTCCTCGGTCCGATAGCAGACGAGCTCCGGCGGCGCGAGCAAGGCTGCCTGCTGGAGCGCCGCGCCTTGTGATGTGGGCATGGGAATGTACCTGTCGCGCGATGGGTTCTGGCGATTGAAGCTCTTCCGGGACCGGTGCGCAACCGCCATTGAGGCATGCATGCGCAAGCGAAGATTGGTAATATGGTGCCCCTGACTCGTTTCGCGAGCACCACCCATGCGCGCCTATCTCGATCTTCTGCGCGATGTCCTCGACCATGGCGTCGCCAAGGGCGACCGCACCGGAACCGGAACGCTCTCCGTGTTCGGGCGGCAGCTGCGTTTCGATCTCTCGGCGGGCTTTCCCCTGGTCACGACCAAGAAGCTGCATCTCAAATCGATCGTGCACGAGCTGTTGTGGTTCCTGCAGGGCGACACCAATATCGCCTATCTGAAGGAGCGCGGCGTTTCGATCTGGGATGATTGGGCGAATGAGGAGGGCGATCTCGGCCCCGTCTATGGCCGGCAATGGCGCTCTTGGCCGACCCCCGATGGCCAAGGCATCGACCAGATCGCCTGGCTCCTGGACGAGATCAGGACGAACCCCAATTCGCGCCGCCTCGTGGTCAGTGCCTGGAACCCGGCCGATCTCGCCAAGATGGCGCTCGCGCCCTGTCATTGCCTGTTCCAGTTCCATGTGGCGGCCGGCCGAGATGGCGTGGCGCGCCTCTCCTGCCAGCTCTATCAGCGCTCCGCAGACCTGTTCCTGGGCGTGCCCTTCAACATCGCGAGCTATGCCCTGCTCACGCATATGATCGCCCATGTCACGGGGCTCGGCGTCGGGGATTTCGTGCACACATTCGGCGACGCGCATCTCTACCTGAACCATCTGGAGCAGGCCCGCCTCCAGCTCGAGCGTGAGCCGCGCCCTCTGCCGCGGTTGAAGCTCGATTCGACGGCGAAGTCGCTCTTCGACATCCGCTACGAGGATATCGCGATCGAGGGCTACGATCCCTGGCCGGCCATCCGCGCGCCGGTCGCCGTATAGCCCCGTCCCGCATGATCTCTTGGCTCGCCGGGCTCGAGAGGCCGAGCGGGTTGCCGGCCGTCTGGCTGCTCGATCTTAACGACAGGGAGCTGCGGCGGTTAGCGCGGGCGCTGGCGCCGACGCCCGATGATCTCTCGCGCGCCGCGAGCCGGCCGCCGACGGAGCGCGAGGACGTGCTGGTGCGGCGCGGCCTGGTGCGGCTCTGCGTCGCCGCGGCGCTCGAGGTTCGAGCCTCGGAAGTCATCATCCTCTGGTCGCCGCGGGGAGCGCCGCTCCTTGGTCCGCCCTTCGCGGATTATCGCGTTTCGTGGGCGCAGCGCGCCGGCCGTTTCGCTTGCGCACTCTCGCTCCAGCCGATCGGCGTCGACATCGAGATCGCGGATGGCGGCGAAATCCCCAGGAAGGCGCTGCATGCGCAGGAGATCGCGGTGCTGCGCGCGGCGGAGCCCTTCGCGCGCGAAGCCCTTTTCCTGCGGATATGGGCGGCGAAGGAAGCCTATGCGAAGGCGCTCGGAGAGGGGTTGCGGCGCGAGACCTCGGAATTCGCCCTGCATCTCGAGCGAGACGGCGCGGGCTTCATCGAGGATTCGCAAGCCGCAGATCGCAAGCGCGTCAGGGTGGCCTTCGCCCCGATCGCGGGCGTTGCCGGGGTCGTCGCCGTGGCGTTAGGGGAGAAGTGATACAGGCTTGAGAAGTTTTGTTCGTTCATTGCCGATAAGGCTCATTTCTCGCCAGCCCCTCGATCCTCCGCCTTCCCGGCGCGCGCCCGCAGGATGAGGATCGCGACCACCAGCACGATGACGGCGCACAGGCCCCCGACCAGGGTCGGCTCGAAGCCGCGCTCATGGAGACGCCCGCCGACGAGCCCGTCATCGGCGATCATCTCTCCCGCGATCCAGCCGAGCAAGCCGCCCCCGCCGACCGCCAGGATGGGAAAACGCACCAGGATCGGCATGATCAGCGATGCACCCCAGACGATCAGCGGGATCGACAGGAGGATGCCGAAGGCGAAGACCGCGAGATTCTCCTTGGCGGCCGCGAGCAAGGCGAGGACATTGTCGAGGCTCATGATGGCGTCGGCGACCGCGATGGTCCACACGGCGCCCCAGAGGCTGCGTCCGGCCGGCACGTCGCCATGGCCATGGCCATCGTCGCAGGCGAGCTTGACCCCGATATACATGAGGATGAGGCCCGCGACCGCCTTGAGCAAGGGGACTTCCAGCACATGGGAGATGCCGAAGCCGAAAAGCACGCGCAACGCGATGGCGGCGGCGACGCCGAGCGCCATGCCGAGACGGCGCTGCCGCGCCGGTAGGGCGCGACAGGCGAGCGCGATGACGACGGCGTTGTCGGCGGAGAGCAGGAGGTCGATCCACACTACCTGGGCGATGGGACCGAGAAGAGCTGGATCGAGATTCATCGACGTGATTGAGGGGACGGGCAGGCCGGCGTCAAGCCGATCGCGTGTGTCATGACAGGTCTTGTGCCTGCCATCCCAGTCCGAAAGGCACCGGCCTCACGGACCGTCATGGCCGCCACAAGGGCGGCCATGACGGGGGTTCCCATCATGCCGCGCTCAGCGCCTCCGACCGAAGGAGGGGCGCGCGCGTCGCCAGGAACTCATCCACCGCCTCGACCAGCCTGTCGCATTCGGCCGCGCCGACCGGCAGGGACAGGATCAGCATGCCCCGCCGCGCGAGATAGATGCCGCGCTCCAGCATGTCGAGGAAGAACAGCTCCTTCAGCCCTTGATGGCCGTCCGCCGCGTCACGCGGCGTGGCAATGGGCTTGCCCGAAAAATGCACGGCCATGAGCGAGCCGTAGCCTGTGAACCGGATCGGCATGTCGCGGGCGGCGCCGAGCCTGTTCAGGCGGTGCCGCAGCTCCTCGCCGCGCGCGGTCAGCTCGCCGGCGGCTTCGCGCGTGAAGATCTCGGTCATGCCGGCAAGCCCGGCCGACATGGTCAAGATGTTGTTGTTGAAGGTGCCAGCATGCGGCAAGGCGTCCGGCCGGCGCGGATCGTAGCGGCTCATCAGATCGGCGCGGCCGCCGAAAGCGCCGAACGACATGCCGCCGCCGATATATTTGCCGAGCGTCGTCATGTCCGGAATGATGCCGAGCGCCTCCTGCAATCCGCCGGGCGAGAGGCGCGAGGTCATCACCTCGTCGAAGATCAGCAGGGCCCCGTAGCGCGTCGCGCCCTCGCGCAAGGCTTGCAGGAAGCCGCGGTCGCCCGGAATGCAACCTCCCGAGCCGAGCATCGGCTCGACCAGGATGGCGGCGAGCTCCCTGCCGTGCGTCTCGATCAGCTCTTGCGCATCGGCGACGTCGTTGTAGCGCCCGACCACGAATTGATGCGGCGCGTTGACCGGCGAGCCGCCGCCGCCGAAATACAGGATGCCGCCGTGATAGCCGCCATCGAAGACAAGGATCTTGCGCCTTCCGGTCACGACCGTGACCGTCGCCAGGGCCATCAGGTTGGCTTCCGTTCCGGAATTGGTGAAGCGGACGAGATCGATCGAGGGAAAGCGGTCGCAGACGGCACGCGCCAGCTTCGCCTCGAGGAGATTGTGAGCCGAGAGATTGATGCCGCCATCGAGCGCCCGGTCGAGCGCGGCGCGAATTTTCGGATGCGAATGGCCGTAGATGCCGGCCGAGTATTCGCCCAGGAAATCCAGATATTCATGGCCGTCCGCGTCGCGCAGCCGGCAACCCTTCCCGCCAGCCATGGCGAGCGGGAAGGGGGCGTAGAACAGCACCGTGCGCGTATTGCCGCCCGGCATGACTGAGCAGGCCTCGGCATAAGCGACCTCGCTTTTCGGGTTGCGCTCGACGAAGCGCTCGCGCGCCTCCGCCAGCGCGGCGTCGATATTGATGTTTCTCAGGGCCATGGGCGAACCTCGGTACGACAAAACCGCAATCACATGAGATCGAAACCTATTCCACGAGCGGCCGGGGAGAAAGCCTTCTTCGCGACGCGAAGGGGCGGGCGCAAGGGGTCATGGCGGAGCTTTGGCGACGCGGGCGCGCAGCGCGGGAAGGCAGCCCCAGGCTCTTTGCAGAACCGTCATCAAGCGGCTCGCGATATAGCTCGCAGCGGTGAGGCGCGTCCGGATCAGACCACGCTGACGGGAATCGAGGCGCGACCAGCGACGAGGTTCGGCAGCGAGCTCCGCCAGCAGGCGCGGAAAGCCCGGATAGCTCCCGGCCTCGATCGAGACCGGCTGCGTGGATTTCTGCCCAAGCGCGACGGCGACGCCGGCGGAGATGAAATCCAGGCCGCACCAGGTCGCGGCCTTCATGCTTCCCCAGCCGCGCGGATTGGCCTCGACGAGCTTGATCTTGCCGCCATGCGGGTCGCGGCGCCCATCGAGATGCAGAAGGCCTGAGAAATTCGAGGCTCTTACGAGTTTGCGCGCCATCGCGACTGCCGTCTCGTCATGAATGAAGGTTACGATCCCGCCGCTGTTTCGTTGCACCGCGATGTGCAAGATTTCGCCCGCCACGGCGAGAACGCTGATATCGACGTCCTCGCCCTCGACGAATTCCTGGGCCGCCAGCGGCGAATAGCCATAGGCGTCGTCGCACCGCACCCCCACGTCGAAATCCTGGCTGGAACGGATCAGCCGGTAGCCTTCGCCACCCGTCTTGCTCGTCGGCTTGACCACGAAGGGAAGGCCAAGGCGCGCCACCAGACCTTCAAAGGGCTCGGTTTGCTTATGCGCGAGCGTCATGGCCGCGGGCGCGTCGATGCCATTCTCGACGCAGAACGCGTTGAAGGCGCATTTGTCGTCGAACTCCTCCACTCGCGCACTTTCGGGAATGGGGAAGATCGCGCAATCGAGTTGCGCCCGGGCTTCATTGACCGCAACCATCGCGGCGGGGTCTGCCGGGACGACGACGCAAGGCGCATATCCGCGGCAAAGGGACCGGAGCGTCGCGCCCAGCTCGGTTTCGATTTTCGGCGAAGCAGCGAAAGCGCACCAAAATGGCCCGAAAGGCGCAGCATCGATTCGCCAGCCCCGATAGCATCTATCGAAAACGAAGAGAATGCGACGATAGCGCAAGCTCAGGGAATGCGCGGCCTGATACCCGTAGAGCGGGTTCCCGCTGACGATCACCAGGGTCAAGGATCGCGGCTCGATCGCTTCGCAGCCGAGCGAATTGGCCTTCGCCTCATTCTTGGACTCATTCATGACGGGCGACATGGGCACCGGCGGCCTTTCCCGCCAATCGGCAACTTTCCTGCCGGAGCCCTCGCGAACGTTCCGGTCAGCCAGCCATGCGAAAATATTAGCCATATTCCTTGCTCGCGACACGGTCCCGAGGCGCGGACGCGCAAGGCGTCTTGCCGCGGCTCCAGCCTGACCGATCCAGGGCAAGGTCCGACTTCTCCCAGCCCTCCGCGGCAACCCACTCATATGTGTCGTTGAGAAGGTTGGTACAGCCGAGTGGGCTCGAACCACCGACCCCCAGATCCACAATCTGGTGCTCTAACCAACTGAGCTACGGCTGCATGACGAGAAATCACCGGTCGGGCGACCAGGACCGCCCAACTTCGCTACGGTCTCCCTTTCCGCGGGCACAACCTGCCGCATCGGGTCTTACGATAGGGATTGCGAGTTTGCAACTTCCCGAAAGCTGCCGGCCAGACCGATGGCTGCGCAGAACGCTTTGCGCAAGCGAGAGCCCCGCGAAATCGACGATCGCAACTTGGGACGCCTGGCCGACGATGGCGGCCCGCCCTATTTTTGCCAGTATCTCCCCTGTGATGACCGCGATGAGCGGACAAGGTGCCTGATGAGTTGGATTTTTGCGTTCCTGGGACTGGCAGCGGCGATCGGAGGCGGCGGCGCGATCGCGATGGGCTGGCCGCTCGTGCCGCTCGAGCGCGGCTGGACCATGGTGATTGCCGGAGCGGCGCTCTCCTCGGGCGGCCTCGTCTGCCTCGCGCTCGCAGCGCTCATGGTCGAGACGCGGCGCACCCGGCTCGCGCTCGAGCGGGGAATGGCGAAACTGGCGGCGGGCCCCGGCGGGATCGGGGCTGCGGCGACCGCTTCGACGACGCCGCAGCCCATGCGCCTCGATGCGGCGGCGCCCGCCCCGACGGCCGCCTGGCCCGCTTCGGCGGGCGATGCGGCACCCGGACCCTCGCTACACAAGCTCGAGCCTATGAATGTCGCGGTCGCGCCTGCAGGCGAGGCCTCGGACGCGGCGCCTGGAGCCGTGCATGCCGGGATCGCGCCTGCCCCCGGGCACGAGCCGGTTTCGGAGGAGGAGATGCAGCCGGCCCGCAGCTTCACGGTCGGCGATACGACCTTCGTGGTGTTCTCCGACGGCTCGATCGAGGCGCGTACCGCCGACGGGACGAAGCGCTTCGAATCGATGGACGAGGTGCGCGCCTATCTCGAGACAACGGTGGCTTGAGCAGGCTTCACAGGACCGCTGCACGGGCGGCCCTTGCGTCACAGCAGCGCCTCGCCCCGCAACACGGGCACGCAACCGCCCCCCACGCTCGCGCGGATGCCGTCCTCCCCGCGCCTAGCGGTCGCGTGCAACAGGCTCGGACGGCCCATCTCGACCCCTTGCGCGATGTCGTAGCTCCGGCTCGTGTCTTGCGTCAGCGAGAGCAGCAGCGCCGCCAGCGGGGCGGCGGCGCTGCCTGTCGCCGGATCCTCGAAAGTGCCGGAGAGCGGCGCAAACATCCGGGCGCGGATGCGCTCGCCGTCACGCGCGTAGAGATACAAGGCGAAACGGTCCTTCAAGGCCGGCCATTCGGTCTGCGCCTCCCGGAACCGGCCGGGAACGGGCGAAGCCCCGGCGAGAGCCGCATCGGCCACTTGCGCGATGATAAAGGGAATGCCGACCGAGGCCTGGACGGGACGGTGGGCGCCGACCAGGAGGTCGCCTTGATCGAGCCCGGCGCATGCCGCAAGCGCCTCCACGGGCGGCTCGAGCCCGAGCCTCAAAGGCTGCGGCGCGGCGATCGTGGCCCCGGTCACCTGGCCTGCCGCATCGCGATCGACCTTGACTTCGACAAGGCCGGCCGGCTCCTCGAACACCAGCACTCCGTCAAGGTCGCGGCCTTGCGCGGCCAGCACATAGCCCGTGCCCACATTCGGGTGGCCAGCGAAGGGCATTTCCGCGGTGCGATTGAAAATCCTCACTTGCGCCGTATGCGCCTCGTCTCGCGGCGGCAGCACGAAGGTGGTTTCGCTCAGGTTGAACTCCGCGGCAAGCGCTTGCATCTCGGCATCCGACAAGCCGCGCGCATCCGTGAACACCGCGAGCGGGTTGCCGCCGAAGCGCTTGTCCGTGAACACATCCACGGTCACGAAAGGATAGGCTCGCATCTTGTTTCCTCCGCAGGCGCTCACGCAACGAGCAGGGCGGAACCCCTCCTGTTCGCCGTTGCTTGACATCGCTTAGTAACTTGGCGAATTTGCAAAATGCAAGCCGCGGACTTTCTGCGTGCGCTCGCCAATGAGCGCCGCCTCAAGATCCTGGATTGGCTCAAGGATCCGCGCGCCCACTTCCCGCCGCAGCAGGATGGCGACCTGGTCGAGGACGGGGTGTGCGGCCTCTTCATCGCCGAAAAGCTTGCCATCAGCCAGCCGACCTTGAGCCAGCATATGAAAGTGCTGGTGCAGGCCGGCCTCGTCAGGCCCAAGCGCATCAAGCAATGGACCTTCTACAAGCGCGACGAGAAGGGCATAAGGGAGGCGAGAAGGGCGATCCGCGGCAGCCTCTAGCCAGCGCGCCCCGAGCCAGGCCGAGCTTGATGCTCACGCCGAACTCGATCACTTCTGCGCGGTTACGTGCCGGCAGGGGGCACCGCAGCCTATTGGCGCGACAGCGTCATTGTCGTAGTCAAGGCCGGTCCGGCCGCCCATGG
>JBIOEK010000149.1:0-8248 GCA_044445925.1 Hyphomicrobiales bacterium | reverse complement strand
TCGTGCGGACCTCCAAGGATATCCGCCGCGCCGACGGCTCGGTGATCCGCTTCGACCGCAATGCGGCGGTGCTGATCAACGCCCAGAAGGAGCCGATCGGCACGCGCATCTTCGGGCCGGTGCCGCGCGAATTGCGCGCCAAGAACCACATGAAGATCATCTCGCTCGCGCCGGAGGTGCTGTGATGGCCGCCAAGATCAAGAAGGGCGACAAGGTCATCGTGCTCGCCGGCCGTGATCGGGGCCGCAATGGCGAGGTGATCCGCATGTTCCCGTCCGAGGACCGGGCGCTGGTGCGCGGCGTCAACATGATCAAGCGCCATCAGAAGCAATCGGCGCAGGCCGAGGGCGGCATCATTTCCAAGGAAGCCCCGATCCAACTGTCGAACCTCGCCGTCGCCGATCCGAAGGACGGCAAGGCGACGCGGGTCGGTTTCAAGATTCTCGAGGACGGCCGCAAGGTCCGATTCGCCAAGCGTTCTGGAGATTTGATCGATGGCTGAGGAAAAGCCGGCGAAAGCCGAAAGGCAGGCCCCGCAATCGCCGCAGGACGCGGCGCGTGCCGAGAAGGCTGCGGCCAAAGCCGCCAAGGCGACGAAGGCTGCCGCGGCCGAGAAGGGCGACGGCAAGAAGGCCTTACGCCCGCGCATGCCTCAGGGCTATCAACCGCGCCTGCGCAAATTCTATGCGGAAGTCGTGTGCCCGAAGCTCGTCGAGGAGTTCGGCTACAAGAACAAGATGGAGCTGCCGGCGATCACCAAGGTCGTGCTCAATATGGGTATCGGCGACGGCGTCAACGACCGCAAGAAGGTCGACAATGCCGCGGCCGATCTGTCCTTGATTGCCGGCCAGAAGGCGGTCGTCACGCGTTCCCGCAAGGCGATCGCGACCTACAAGCTGCGCGAGAACCAGCCGATCGGCGCCAGGGTGACCTTGCGCAAGGCGCAGATGTACGAATTCATCGACCGGCTGATCACCGTGGCGCTGCCGCGTGCGCGCGACTTCCGCGGGCTCAACCCGAAGAGCTTCGACGGGCGGGGCAATTTCGCGCTCGGCATCAAGGAACACATCATCTTCCCGGAGATCAACTACGACAAGATCGATCAGGTCTGGGGTTTGGACGTCGTGGTCTGCACCTCGGCGAAGACCGACGCCGAAGCGCGTGCGCTTTTGAAGGCATTCAACTTCCCGTTCCGGCAGTGAGGCAGGGGCCTCATACGCGGACGCTGGAGAACTGACGGACATGGCGAAGAAAAGCTCGATCGAGAACAATAATCGGCGCATGCGGCTGGTGGAGCGCTACAAGGCCAAACGCAAGGCGCTGAAGGCGCTTGCCGCCGACATGGAGAGGTCGGACGAGGAGCGCTTCGAGGCGCGCGTCAAGCTCGCCGAGCTGCCGCGCAACGGCAGCGCCACGCGGGTACGCCTGCGCTGCCTGATCTCCGGCCGGCCGCGCGGCGTCTACCGCAAGCTCAAGATGAGCCGAATCGCACTGCGCGACCTCGGCTCCAAGGGTATGGTGCCCGGCCTCGTGAAGTCGAGCTGGTAAGGAGGACGATATGTCAATCAACGATCCTCTCGGCGATATGCTGACCCGCATCCGCAACGCCCAGATGCGCAAGCGCACCAAGGTCTCGACCCCCGGCTCGAAGCTGCGCGCCCGCGTCCTCGACGTGCTGAAGGCGGAGGGCTATATCCGCGGCTACAACTCGACGGAGTTCGGCGATGGCCGCACCGAGTTCGAGGTCGAGCTCAAATATTACGACGGTGAACCCGTCATCCGGGCCATCGCACGGGTGTCGAAGCCGGGACGGCGCGTCTATTCGACGGTGAGTGCGATGCCGAGGGTGGCGAACGGCCTCGGCATGGCGATCTTGTCGACGCCGCTCGGCGTCATGGCCGACCATGAGGCGCGCGAGCGTCATGTGGGCGGCGAGGTGCTGTGCACCATTTTCTGATCGTTTCGAGAGAGAGCATCATGTCTCGTGTAGGCAAAAAGCCAGTCGCCGTCCCGAGCGGGGTTACCGCCGCCGTCGACGGCCAGGCGGTGAGGGTCAAGGGATCCAAAGGTGAGCTGCGCTTCGTGGTTCCCGACGACGTATCGGTCGTCATGGACAAGGGTGCGATCAAGGTCGATCCGCGCACGCCTACGAAGCAGTCGCGCGCCTTGTGGGGAACCTCGCGAGCCCGCATCGCGAACCTCGTCGAAGGGGTGACCAAGGGTTTCGAGAAGCGGCTCGAGATCACCGGCGTCGGCTATCGGGCGGCGGCCCAGGGCAAGGTCCTGAAGCTGTTGCTCGGCTACAGCCACGAGATCGATTTCGCCATGCCCGAAGGCATCGCGATCGCGACCCCGAAGCCGACCGAGATCGTTATCTCCGGCATCGACAAGCAACGCGTGGGACAGGCAGCGGCCGAGATCAGGGCGCTGCGCAGGCCCGAGCCCTATAAGGGCAAGGGCGTCAGATATTCGAACGAGTTCATCTTCCGCAAGGAAGGCAAGAAGAAGTGATAGCGAAGCGATGACGAAGCACAAGCAAGTTGGCGCGCGGCGCACGGCCCGCATCCGCCGCTCCGTGAAGGCCGCCGCCAATGGGCGCGCGCGCCTCTCGGTGCACCGTTCCTCGAAGCAGATCTATGCCCAGGTGATCGATGACGCGAAGGGCGAGACGCTGGTCGCTGCGTCATCGCTCGAGAAAGAGCTGCGCAGCGAGCTGAAGAACGGCGCGACCATCGCCGCGGCGGCCGCGGTCGGCAAGACGATCGCCGATCGGGCCAAGGCCAAGGGCATTACCCGCATCGTCTTCGATCGTGGCGGCTACCTTTTCCACGGGCGGGTCAAGGCGCTTGCGGAAGCTGCGCGCGAGGGCGGGCTGGAGTTCTGACGGCAGAGTCCTGACGGCAGGCGTATATCGAAGCGAGCGGGTCCTAACGACCCCGCGTTAGTCGAGAGAACATTATGGCGAGAGACACGGCCAAGCGCGAGGAACGGGACAGCGAGTTCGTCGACCGCCTCGTCCACATCAACCGAGTGGCGAAGGTGGTGAAGGGCGGCAGACGCTTCAACTTCGCCGCTCTCGTCGTGGTCGGTGACCAGAAGGGCCGCGTAGGCTTTGGCCACGGCAAGGCGCGCGAGGTGCCCGAAGCCATCCGCAAGGCGACCGAAGCCGCGCGGCGTGGCCTGGTGCGCATCCCCTTGCGCGAAGGGCGCACCCTGCATCATGACGCCAGCGGCCGCCATGGCGCGGGACGCGTCGTCCTGCGTACCGCGCCCGCCGGCACCGGCATCATCGCGGGCGGGCCGATGCGCGCCGTGTTCGAATCGCTCGGCGTCCAGGATGTGGTCGCCAAGTCGCTCGGCTCGTCCAATCCCTATAACCTCGTGCGCGCCACCTTCGATGCGTTGAAGCACGAGGATTCTCCGCGCTCGGTCGCGGCGCGCCGCGGCCTCAAGATCGCGGTGCTGCAGGGCCGCCGCCAGATCGAGGCGACCGACGCCTCGGGCGATGCGTGAGGGGAGGGCGGTCATGGCCAATAAGAGGATTACCATCGAGCAGATCGGTTCGCCGATCCGCCGCGAAGCCAGCCAGCGCCAGGCGCTGATCGGGCTTCGCCTCAACAAGATGCACCGCCGTTCGACGCTCGAGGACACGCCCTCCATTCGCGGCATGATCTTGCAAGTGAAGCACCTCGTGCGCATCGTCGAGGCGCCGTGAGGAGGATATGATGAAGCTCAACGAAATTTCCGACCTGCCCGGCGCCCTCAAATCCAGGAAGCGCGTGGGGCGGGGCATCGGCTCCGGCAAGGGCAAGACGGCGGGCCGGGGCGTCAAGGGCCAGAAGGCGCGCACCGGCGTTGCCGTGAAGGGCTTCGAGGGCGGCCAGATGCCCATGCATCGCCGCCTGCCGAAGCGCGGCTTCCGCAGCCTGTTCCGGCGGGAGCTGAACGCGGTCGATCTCGACCGCATCCAGAAGGCGCTCGACTCCGGCAAGCTCGAGGCGGGCAAGCCGATCGATGTGGCGGCTCTCGTCGCGAGCGGCGTCTGCCGCCATGCGCAGGAAGGCGTCAAGATTCTGCTCGGGCGCGGCGAATTGAAGGCAAAGCTCGCCTTCGAGGTGGCTGGCGCTTCGAAATCCGCCATCGCCGCCATCGAGAAGGCCGGCGGCTCGGTGAAGGTTCTGGCGAAGGAAGTGCCCGCGGCGGCTTGATGGTTGCCGCCGCAACACCTACCTCGTTCATGTGACGCGATGGACGGCCCTACCCGGTCGGGCCGGGGCGGCAGGCAGATGCGGAGATAGACATGGCTTCGGCCGCCGAACAGATTGCTTCCAATTTCAATCTCGGCGCCTTTGCCAAGGCCGAGGAGCTGAAGAAGCGTATCTGGTTTACGCTGGCGGCGCTCATCGTCTACAGGCTCGGCACCTACATCCCGATGCCGGGCATCAATCCGGAAGCGCTCGCCGAGACCTTCAAGCAGGCGCAGGGCGGCATTCTCGGCCTCTTCAACATGTTCTCCGGCGGAGCGGTCGGGCGTCTCGCCATCTTCGCGCTCAATATCATGCCGTATATCTCGGCATCGATCATCATCCAGCTCCTGACCTCGCTCTCGCCTCAGCTCGCGGCCTTGAAAAAAGAGGGGGAGGCCGGCCGTAAGGTCCTCAACCAATATACGCGCTATCTCACGGTTGTGCTCGCCGTCTTCCAGGCTTACGGCATCTCGGTCGGACTCGAATCCTCGAGCGGCAATATCGTTCTGCAGCCGGGCCTGTTCTTCCGCATATCGACCGTCATTACGCTCACCGGCGGCACCCTGTTCCTGATGTGGCTCGGCGAGCAGATAACCAGCCGCGGCATCGGCAATGGTTCGTCCTTGATCATCTTCGCAGGCATCGTGGCCGGCCTGCCGACGGCCTTCGTCAACATGCTGGATCTGGGGCGCCAGGGCGCCATCTCGACCGGGCTGATCCTCGCCGTCCTCGTCATGTCCGTCGCGGTCGTCGCCTTTTGCGTCTTCATGGAGCGGGCCCAGCGCCGCCTATTGATCAACTATCCCAAGCGCCAATCGGGTAACCGCGTCTACGAGGCGCAGACCTCGTTCCTGCCGCTCAAGCTCAACACCTCGGGCGTCATCCCGCCGATCTTCGCCTCTTCGCTTTTGCTGTTGCCGACCACGATCGCGAGCTTCTCCCAAAACGACGGCACCGGCGTGATCGGCTTGATGTCGACCTTTCTCGGCCATGGCCGGCCGCTCTATATAGTGCTCTATGTGGCGATGATCGTGTTCTTCGCCTTCTTCTATACGGCGATCGTCTTCAATCCACAGGAGACCGCCGACAATCTCAAGAAGCATGGCGGCATCATTCTCGGCATCCGGCCGGGCGACCGGACCGCGGCCTATATCGACACGATCTTGACGCGGATCACGGTCATCGGGGCGGCTTACCTCGCCATCATCTGCCTGATCCCTGAAATCCTGGTGTCGTCGGCTAACTTGCCCTATTATTTCGGTGGAACCTCGCTTCTCATCGTGGTGAGCGTGACGATGGACACGGTAGCCCAGATCAACGGCCATCTGCTCGCTCACCAATATGAGGGGTTGATCAAGAAATCGAAATTGCGGGGAAAGCGTAGATGAGGGTCGTGCTGCTCGGACCGCCAGGCGCCGGCAAGGGAACCCAAGCGGCAAGGCTCGTCGATAAATTCGGTCTTCTACATCTATCGACCGGCGACATGCTGCGCGCCGCGGGCGCCGCCGGCACTCCGACCGGGCTTGCGGCGAAGGAGATCATGGCGCGAGGCGAGCTCGTTCCCGACAGCGTCGTGGTCAAGATCATCGAGGATCGCATCGGGGCGCCCGATGCGGGGAAGGGCTTCGTGCTCGACGGCTTTCCACGCACGGTAGCCCAGGCCGAATCGCTCGATGCCATGCTGTTGGCGAGAGGCCAGAAGCTCGATGCGGTGATTGAGTTCGAGGTCGATGCGGAGAAGCTTGTCGATCGCATCGTCAAGCGTGCCGAGGAAGCCAAGCGCTCGGGGCTGCCCGTTCGCAAGGACGATGATCCGGTGGTGTTCGGCACGCGGCTTGCCGCTTACCGTGCGCAGACGGCGCCGGTCTCGGCCTATTATCGCCAGATGGGCTCGTTGAAGGCCGTGAACGGCATGGATTCGATCGACGCGGTCACGCATGCGATCGATGCGGCGCTGCATTGCCGTGCGCATGCGTGATCCTCTTCGGCCCGTGTTGACGAATGGCGAGGTTGGCCCTAGAAGCAAGGCGAACCAAGGATGACGTTCGCAGTTGGCCGGGCAACCGTGCCGGCTGCTTTTGTCTTTGTCGTTCGGTTCGGAATTCGGGACAGTTTTGATGGCCGGGGCGGCATGTGCCGTTCCGCTTGATGGAGAAGCGACGTGGCTCGCATTGCTGGCGTCAACATACCGACCAATAAGCGCGTCTCGATCGCGCTGCGGTATATCTATGGGATTGGCCCGAGCAACGCCGAGGTGATCTGCAACAAGGTGGGCATTCCGGCCGAGCGTCGCGTATTCCAGCTCACCGATCAGGAAGTCCTGCAGATCCGCGAGATGATCGACCGTGAATACATGGTCGAAGGCGATCTGCGGCGCGATGTGGCGATGAACATCAAGCGGCTGATGGATTTGGGTGCCTATCGGGGCCTGCGCCACCGCCGCGGCCTGCCGGTGCGCGGCCAGCGCACCCATACCAATGCCCGCACCCGCAAGGGCAAGGCGAAGCCCATCGCCGGCAAGAAGAAGTAATTCGATCGTCTGTCGGGGCTCCGTCGGCGCTGAGCAAAGTTTGTCGTCCTGGCGGTTCGCCCGGGACTTGGAGAATGGATCATGGCCAAGGAAGCCGGTCGCGTCAGGCGGCGCGAACGCAAGAACATCGCCTCGGGCGTGGCGCATGTGAATGCGAGTTTTAACAATACGATGATCACCATCACGGACGCGCAGGGCAATGCGATCTCATGGTCGTCCTCAGGCGTGATGGGCTTCAAGGGCAATCGCAAGTCGACGCCCTATGCGGCGCAGATCGCCGCCGAGGACGCGGCTCGCAAGGCACAGGAGCACGGCGTCAAGATGATCGAGGTCGAGGTTTCGGGCCCAGGCTCCGGGCGCGAATCGGCGCTACGCGCGCTACAGGCCTCGGGCTTCACCGTGACCTCGATCCGCGACGTGACTCCCATCCCCCATAATGGGTGCCGGCCGCGCAAGCGTCGGCGCGTTTGAGATTCGAACGCAGATCCGTGTCGATCTATCGATTTCGCCCCGCGATTTGCGCGAGGCCGAGCTGTCAAAGGACATGGCCGTGATGCACAAGAACTGGCAAGATTTGATCAGACCGTCGAAGCTCGAGGTCTCCTATGGCGATGCCTCTCACCGGGCGGCGACGCTCATCGCCGAGCCGCTTGAGCGCGGCTTCGGCACGACGCTCGGCAACGCCTTGCGGCGCGTCCTCCTCTCCTCGCTGCAGGGCGCGGCCGTCACCTCGATCCAGATCGACGGCGTGCTGCACGAGTTCTCCTCGATCGCAGGCGTGCGCGAGGACGTGACTGACATCATCCTCAACGTAAAAGCGATCGCGCTCAAGATGCAGAGCGAGCAGCCCAAGCGGCTCACCTTGCGCAAGCAGGGGCCGGGCAGCGTCAAGGCCGGAGACATCTCCGCCACCGGCGATATTCAGATCCTCAATCCCGAGCTCGTCATCTGCACGCTCGACGAGGCTGCGGAGTTTCGCATGGAGCTCACCGTCGCCAATGGCAAGGGCTATGTTCCGGCCGACAAGAACCGGGCCGAGGATGCGCCGATCGGCCTCATCCCGGTCGACAGCCTGTTCAGCCCGGTGAAAAAGGTCTCCTACCGCGTCGAGAACACCCGCGAAGGCCAGGTGCTCGACTACGACAAGCTGACCATGTCGCTCGAGACCAACGGCGCCGTGACGCCGGACGACGCCGTCGCCTATGCGGCGCGCATCATCCAAGATCAGCTGAACGTCTTCGTGAATTTCGAGGAGCCGCGCAAAGAGCCGGCGGTCTCGATCTCGACGCCGGAGCTTCCCTTCAATCCGGCTCTCCTCAAGAAGGTCGACGAGCTCGAGCTCTCGGTGCGCTCGGCCAACTGCCTCAAGAACGACAATGTCGTCTACATCGGCGACCTCATCCAGAAATCGGAAGCGGAGATGTTGCGGACCCCGAATTTCGGTCGCAAATCCTTGAACGAGATCAAGGAG
>JBIOEK010000148.1:0-8251 GCA_044445925.1 Hyphomicrobiales bacterium | reverse complement strand
GGGGCGGAATGCTTAGGAACCGATGCCATGGCATCCGACCAGGACCCTGCGAAGCCCCGGGCGCTGATCTTCCAAAGCTATGGCTGGAAGGATGCGTCCGAGGTCGCAGAGAGGCTGACGCGCGATCTGCGTGCGGCCGGCTACGAGGTGTGGATCGACCGCGAGCGCATACGCGAGCAGCTGCAGCCGCAGGACATGTTTCCGGAGGCGATCCGCAAGGCCATCAAGGACGCCGACATCGTCCTCGTGCTGGTCTCGCCGCATTCGGTGCGTCTCCCGGGCGACGCCGACAATCAAGACAACGGCGCGAGCGTTTGCCTGAACGAGCTGGTTCTGGCTCATGAGGACAGGAAGCCGATCGTACCGGTCATCGTCATGCCCTGCGAGCCGCCCTTCCTCATCAACATCGTGAAGCGGATCGACCTCTCCGGTCGCTCGGGCGACGAAGAGGGCTTTCGCGAAGGCGTGAAGGAAATCCTCGCCACCATCGAGATCGTGCAGCAAAGGGGCAGCTCGATCTACATCCCGCAATTGGAGCGCCTGCACCCCCTCGACTTCCGCAACGAGGTCATTCGCGGCGCACATAGTTTTGCGGGGCGCAACTGGCTGTTCGACCGCTTCGCCTCATGGCTCGACGGCAAGAGAAGCTGCCTGATGATCGAAGGGGATGCGGGCAGCGGCAAATCGGCGATCGTCGCGGAGCTCGTTCGCCGCGATCCCGGCGGCCATATGCTCGCCTATCATTTTTGCCGTGCCGACCAGGTGACGACCATCCAGCCGGCCGAATTCGTGCGCTCGCTCGCGGCGATGATCGGCGGCCGGATCGATGCCTATGGGACGCAGCTCAACAGCGACGAGCTGCGCATCCGCCTCGTGGGCGACGCCTGCGTCGCCGATCCGTTGACGGCCTTCATCGGCTGCATCGTCAACCCGCTCGCCTCCCTCCCCGATCTCGGCCTGCGCTATCTCGTGGTGGATGGGCTCGACGAGGCCCTGGCTCCCCAGGCTGGCCAGAGCTCGCTCTCGATCCCGCTTCTCCTGGCGCGAGCGCTGCCGGATTTCCCTCCCTGGCTGAAGCTCGTGGTCACGACGCGCCGCGATGCGCGCCTCAACATGCTCTTCCAGGATGCGGAGCATGTCGGCCTCAGCGACGACGATCCGCTGCAACGCAAGGATGTCGCGGGATTTCTCGCGAAGCACTTCGATACAGGCGCAATCACAGCCGGAGCTGCGAGGGCCGCGATCGCGGCTGCCATCGAAGCGAGAAGCGCCGGCAATTTTCTCTATGCCCAGCAGGTCGTCGAGAGCTTCGAGCGGGGCGAGATCGGCTTGGACGAAATCGACAAGCTTCCGAAAGGGCTCGGCGCCCTGTTCGCCCGGAAGTTCCTGCTGCACTTTCCCGACGCTGCATCTTATGTGGCGGCCGAGCGTCTTCTCGGCGTCGCTCTGGCCGCCAAGCAACCGCTGACGGAGAAGCAAATCGCTTCCGCTTCGGGCCTGCGCCTGCGCGAGGAGGTGAGGCCGATCCTCGAGAAGCTGACGGGATACATCGTGGCGGCAAGCCTGCCCGATGGCGTCGAGACCCATACCGTGTTCCATAAATCGCTCGCCGACTGGCTCACGGCGCCGGGCCCTAACCCCTTCAAGGTCGATGTCGGGGAAGGCAGCGACCGGCTTCTCGCCTGGTGCCGCGACTGGCGATCCTCGCAAGATCCCTATGTGCTCAATCACGTCGTCTCCCATCTCCTTGACGCCGGCGAGGTGGACGAGGCGCTCGCTGCCGTGCGCGGCGGCCTGTTCGGGAAGCGCAAGGCGCGGATGGTGCGCGCCGACCTCGAGGACACCATGGCGCTGGCGCTGGCGCTGATCGGGAGAGACGATGAACCCCCGGTCGTCGAGCTTGCGACGACGGGAAGCCCCTGGCAACGCGACGGCGCGGCCGCCGCGCTCATCGCCGCGCCCTCTTCCGCCGACCCGCTGGTCGAGCGTATCGTCTCGCGCCTGCTGCACATCAAGATCGTGGATCACCTCAACCCGTCGCCGGAAGCCATGGCGGCGCGTCGCACCGCCATCCGGGTCTGCGAAGCGCGCGGCTTCGACGAGCGTCTCCTGCGGATGGCGAAGGACAAGACGCCCGCCGTGCGTGTCGTCCTCGCGGCCATGATCTATCGCCACTGGGTGAGGCAGCGCGAGAGGGGCTGGCGGCTGATCGACGGGCTCGCAGGCGAGCTCCTCGGCTTCCTGTCCTTGCCGAACGGGGCCGTGCTCGAGGTGCTCGGCCATGCTTCGCTCGCCATGCTCAACAACCATCGCGAGGAGAAGGAGGAGATGTCGCGCCTGCGGTCGGTATGGCGCTCCGTTGCGAGGCGTGCCATGCGCGGACCCGTCGTGCGTGCGGTCGGCCGGCAATGGACGCTGAACCTCATGCTGGGCCCGCTCACCGAATTGATGAAACGCCAGCCAGCCTACCAGCCCCTCAACACGCGGGAGATGTCCGTGACCTTCGCGCGCGATGATCGGTTCCGCCGCAACTGGAGGCTGGCGCTCGATTGCCTGGAGCATCCGCAAGCCGGAATCACTGCGCTCGTCGATATGCTGACGGGCGCGGAGCTTCCATTCGACGTCTATCTGATGCTGGTCGCTGAGCGCGCCCTGATCTGCCGCGGCATGCTCGACCTCGACGGCACCTTCGATACGATCGAACTGCTGTTCCGCGAGGGGCAGCCCTGGTTCCAGCAGTCGGCGCTCTACGCTCTCTTCCATATCCTGCAGAACGTGCCCTGGATCGACGACGACAAGCTTCGCCGCTACGGGGCGATGACCGAGGACTTCTTCACCTCGACGGGCGCCACGATGACGACATCGGTCGCCACCTACTCGTTCTCGCCCCATCTCGCCTGGCCCGAGATCATCGTCGAGACGCAGCGGCGCGGCGATGCCCCCTGGCTGTTGCCGCGTCTGCTCGAAAGAGCCATCGCGTCGCGGGACGAGGACAGGATCGAGCGCGTATTCAAGGCGATCGATCTCATCGGCTTCGCCTATGCGCGCGCGACGCTGGCGCTCAGCCTGATCGAGAAGGCAAGCGAGATCGGCGGCGCGGCCGTCGAAGCGAGGATCGTGGAGAGCCTCGCCAATATCCGCTTCCAGGACGAAGCCCTCGTGGACGAGTTCCTGGAACGCCCGGACTTCGTCCGCCTCAGACCCCTGGTCAAGGCTGCCTCGCCGACCATCAGGGGGGAGGACATCCCGACCTGGATCGACGGCTTCGTCGTGCAATCCCTGCTGACCTCGCAGGACTTTCACCGCGATGTCTGCGCCGCCTTCCGGCGCGCCTTGGAGGCGCGCAGCACGGCCGAATGCCTGAGGCAGATCCTGATCTGGGTCGTCGGCCTTTTGGCCGGCGAGCCGGCCTATGCGACAGCCTGATCGCTTGAACCCCGCCTCATTCCGGAACGAAATGCAGGTCCGACGTCGTGACCGGCGTTCCGTCGAGCCCGAGAGGATCGACGGTCTTCAGCGTGAAATGGCCGCGCCCATCGTTCACGATGTGGATGCGCGCCTTGTAATGACCGTTGACCAGGATGGGCCAGGTGACGTCGAGATTGAGGCTGTCCCCGCTGAGCCTGCCGGACAGGATGGCCGGAGGGCCGCCATCGACGCTGTAGGTTCCCGAATAGCTGTCGGAGCCCGGATCGTAGTTCAAGCTCGCGTCGATCTTCTTGGAAAGGAAAGAGACGAGCTTGAGCCGGCACAGCCCGGAGAGGGAGACATTGTTCGTCCCTTTCGTGGAGCCGAGGTTGCAAGAGACGCGCCAGGATGGCAGATGCAGGTTCAAGCTCGCCGTGCCGCCGCCCTTCCAGCTCTGGGCGAAGCGGCGAAGATAGGCATCGTCTTCCCCGGCTTCCGCCATCATCGGCAGAATGAGACCCATCAGAACGGCCAACGCCCCTATTGCCGACCTCATTGGCTGCTCCTGCCGATGCTTGCTTTCTCCCAAGAGCCTGACCGATGGAGCCTGACCGATGATCAGCGCATGGCCGTGACCCTGCATGTCCCAATTACGAGAATGACGGCAAGATGGGCGGATGGCAACAGGCTTGCGGTTGCTCGCGCCGGTCGCGAAGCGGCATCCCGCGCGAGTCCGCGATCGCCTTATGCCGGGATTGGGCTCGAGGCGATGACAAAGGCTCTTTCGGGGCTGTCCGCTGGGGCCGCTCGCGCCGGGAATTGGGTGGTCGTGTGAAAGTCACTCCCGAGATTTTGCGGCGCATCGAGCACCTTCACGTCAGGGCCTGGCCGGCTCTGGAGGCAAAGAGCGTCGAGGGCTGGCTGTGGCGCTATTCGGGCGGGGGCTCGCAGCGCGCCAACTCGGTATCGACGATCGATTTCGGCGGCGGCGATGTGGAAGCCGCTCTCGACGAGGTGGAGGCGAGCTACCGGGAAAGAGGCGTCCCGGCCCGCCTGCAGAGCTTCTCCGCCGGCCGCCCGACGAGCTTGCCGGAGCTGCTGAGCAGGCGCGGCTACCGTCAGGGCGAGGCGACGATCACCATGGCGAAACCCGTCGAGCGCAGGCAAGAGGTGGCGAATGTCGAGGTGGGCGGCCAGGCGACGCCGGAATGGCTCGATGTCTATCTCGGCGCCATCGCGGAGAACCGCCGCGAGGTCAACACCTTGATCCTCCGGGCCGTCCCGGAGCCGCGCGCCTTCTTCGCCTATCGGCATGACGGCCGCGTCGTCTCCACGGCGCTTTGCGTCGCCGAGCCCGACGCCGCGGAGGACGGCTGCGCGGTGATCGAGTGCGTGGCGACGCGCCAGGATGTTCGCCGGCAGGGCGGCGCCCGCGCGGTGCTCGCCGCGATCGAAGCCTTTGCACATGGACGGCATGTGCGTCTCCTCGGGCTGCAGGTCAGCGCCTCGAATGCGCCGGCGCTTGCGCTTTACGGCTCGCTGGGCTTTGCGGCCGTCGACCATAACCGGTTCTGGGTGCGCGATTAGCGGCAGGGGGCAGGAGCACGGCCGAGATGTCGCGGCTCCCGGGTGAAAGCCAAGCGCCAACCTGTCTCGAGCCTCGCATTGTTCGTCCGGCCGGAACGGAGCACTATCCGATAAGGGCAGCTTGCGAGGCCGGGCGACCGCGGGAGTTGGTCTGCAGCCCTGTCGGGCCGGATGGGCGATGGAGGTGCGGGTGAGGATGAGAGCGCGAATTGTCCTATTCCTCGGCATCGGGCTCGCGCTGGCCTGCGCCTTGCGCCCTGTCGGGGCACAAGCGGCGCAGTCCTCCGGGATGCCTGGGCCACCGGAGGAGTTGCTCAAGATGCGCGCCGCATTCGCGGCGGCCGCCGTGGCGGACGACGCGGAAGCGGCCGCCAAGCTGTCGCGCTTCCCGCTCGACAACCAGGTCGGGCCCGGCGATCGGACGCTGTCGCGCGCTGCGTTCCTGAAACGCTTCAACGACCAATTCACCAAGCACAAGGATATCGTCTATTGCTGGCTGAACGGCAATCTCGAGATGGAATACAAGAACGGGGTCAGCAATTTCAGGAAGTGGCACCTCGATTGCAACGGGAATGTCTACGGCTTCGCCCTCATCGGCGAGCATTGGCTCTATACCGGCTACAAAAAAGTCAATGAATGACAGACAGACAGCTTGCGGCCCTGGTTTCTGATTGGGAGAAGGATGGACATCTCGCTTCGGGTATGCAGAGTTGGCATCAGCTTATTTCCCGGATGCCGCCGGGAGTTCTGCCCTAATCGGGAGAGAGACGCCTTGGCCTGCACAAGCCATGTCGCCGACTTCATGTCGTTTTGTTTGCTCGAACTTTGGGGAGGAGGATGAAGATGGATTCCTTGAAAAACTACGGCTATGTCGTGGCTGCGATTCTCGCCGTGATCGCGGCAACCCATGCTCCGGGGTTGACGCACCATCTGCATTGGAAGGCCACCCTCATCTGGGCTGTGGTCGCCATCGCGGTGGCGGTCGGGTCGGCATGTCTTCCGGACAAGGCTGGAGCGTAGCCAGAAAGAAATTCACCGGTTCACCCCGAAATCGCCCGGATAGAAGGAGGCGGGCTTCAAGCCTCTCCGCAATTTCCTCGGGCTCCAGCAAATCTCGCAGGGCGAGGCGCGAGACGTGACCGGGCGACGGAGCGGGCAAGCGGCCCGACCATCCACGATGGCGATTGCGTCATCAGGCAACCGGCGCACCCCGGGGCTTGATGCGGCCAGCGGGCCGCTGCATGGTCCCGATCGGATCAGGCATCGGCGTCCCGGTCCCGCCTTGCGCAGCCAGGCGCCGGAAACAGGAAAGGATGCGTATCATGGCCCTTCAGCTCGGCGACCAGGCTCCCGATTTCGAGGCGGAGACCACGCAAGGGCGGATCCGCTTTCACGACTGGATCCAGGGTTCCTGGTGCGTGCTGTTCTCGCACCCGAAGGACTTCACCCCGGTCTGCACCACCGAGCTCGGCTATATGGCCAAGCTCAAGCCGGAATTCGACAAGCGCAACACCAAGATCATCGGGCTCAGCGTCGATCCGGTGTCGAACCATGCGAGATGGGCGAAGGACATCGAGGAGACGCAGGGCCAGGCGCCGAACTACCCGATGATCGGCGACACCGATCTCGTCGTGTCGAAGCTCTACGGCATGATCCACCCCAAGGCCGCCGGCAACTCGGAAGGCCGCACCGCCGCCGACAATGCGACGGTGCGCAATGTCTTCGTGATCGCGCCCGACAAGACGATCAAGCTGATCATCGTCTATCCGATGACCACGGGACGCAATTTCGACGAGGTGCTGCGGGTGCTGGATTCGCTGCAGATGACGGCCAAGCACAAGGTGGCCACGCCCGTGAACTGGAGGCCCGGGGAGGACGTGATCATCGCCGGCTCGGTGAGCGACGCCGAGGCCAAGGAGAGATTCCCGCAGGGCTGGAAAGCGCCGAGGCCCTGGCTTAGGATCGTGGCGCAACCACGCTGAGGCCGCGCGCCTCGTGAGGAGGGCCGAATGCTCTTCCGGCAGCTCTATGATAGCGTCTCGAGCACCTACAGCTATCTGATCGCCAGCCGCCACGGGGGAGAGGCGCTGATCATCGACCCGGTGCTCGACCGGGTCGACCGCTATATCCAGCTCTTGCGCGAACTCGATCTCAAGCTCGTCAAGGCCGTCGATACGCATGTCCATGCCGACCACATCACCGGGCTTGGCGAATTGCGCGACCGCACGCAGTGCATCACCATCATGGGGGAGCATTCGGGCGTCGACGTGGTCTCCATGCGGGTCGCGGATGGCGACCGCGTCGATATCGAGGGCATCAGCCTCGGCGTGCTGTACACGCCCGGCCATACGAGCGATTCCTATAGCTTCCAGTTGGCCGACCGGGTGTTCACCGGCGACACGCTCCTGATCCGCGGCACCGGCCGCACCGATTTCCAGAACGGGGATGCAAGGGCGCAATATGAATCGATCTTCGGCCGGCTGTTGAAGCTGCCCGACGAGACGCTCGTCTACCCGGCCCATGACTATAAGGGCGATATGGTCTCGACGATCGCCGAGGAGCGCGCCTTCAACCCGCGCCTCCAGGTCAAGTCGGTCGACGAATATGTCGACCTGATGAACAGCCTCAAGCTGCCCAACCCGAAGTTGATGGATGTGGCGGTTCCGGCCAATCTGCATATCGGGCTCTCGCAAGACGACATCGCCCGGCATGGCTGGGCGGTGACGGCGAGGGAGGCGGTGGCGCTGGTCGGCGACAAGGAGGCGATCTTCGTCGATCTGCGCGAGGAGCGCGAGCGCGAGAAGTTCGGCGCCGTGCCGGGCGCCCTGCACACGCCTTATCCGCAGCTCAAGCACGAGCTAGCCGCGGGCGGCATGCTGCATGAATTGGCGGCGCTGACCGGAAGGCGGCTCGTCTTCTACTGCGCCTTCGGCGAGCGCTCCGCCATGGCGGTCGCGGCCGCCCAGAAGGCGGGCTTTGCGACGGCTTGCCATGTGCATGGAGGGCTCGACGCCTGGCGCAAGGAGAAGGGCCCCCTCGCGCATTAGAGGGCGACCCGACGGGCGCCTCGGCCCTGCGCCCAGCGAGATGGCGCTAATTGATTGGGGCCTCGCGCTATCCTGTGGCGGCGACGGCTGGTGCATGATCCGAAGAAGCATGCCCTCGCGAAGGCGGGGTGGCCGCCTTGGCTCGGATTGCGCCGATCCATATGTGGCAAAGAATGACGCCGGTGGGTCGCTGCATCGCCGTATTCGCG
>JBIOEK010000147.1:0-8273 GCA_044445925.1 Hyphomicrobiales bacterium | reverse complement strand
GTTGTGGGGTCGGGCCCGGCGGGTCTCGCCTGCGCCCAGCAGCTCGTGCGCGCCGGCCATGAGGTGCATGTCTACGAGAAGAACGCCAAGCCAGGCGGCCTGCTCCGCTACGGCATTCCCGATTTCAAGATGGAGAAGCACCATATCGACCGGCGCATCGCCCAGATGCAGGCGGAAGGCGTAGTCTTCCATTGCGGCGTGACGATCGGTTCGCATCTGCTGGCGAAGGAGCTGCTCGAAGGCCATGACGCGGTAGCGCTCGCCGGCGGCGCCGAGAAACCGCGCGATCTGCCGATCCCCGGCCGTGAGCTCAACGGCATCCATTTCGCCATGGACTTCCTGCCCCAGCAGAACCGGCGCGTGTCGCGCGAGCCGATCGTCCTCAACGAGGCGCCGATCCTGGCTTCAGGCAAGCATGTCGTCGTGATCGGGGGCGGCGATACCGGATCCGACTGCATCGGCACCTCGGTTCGCCAGGGTGCGCTGTCGGTGACGCAGCTCGAGATCATGCCCCGGCCTCCCGAAAAGGAGAACAAGCTCCTGAGCTGGCCGAACTGGCCCTTGAAGCTGCGCACCTCCTCGAGCCATGAGGAAGGCGCCGATCGCGATTTCGCGGTGATGACGCAACGTCTCAGCGGCGAGAACGGCGCGGTCAAGAGGCTGCATTGCCTGCGCGTCGACGATGCGATGAAGCCGCGCCCCGGCTCGGAATTCGAGCTGCGCGCCGATCTCGTGCTGCTAGCCATGGGGTTCGTGTCGCCGCTGCATGAGGGCATGCTCGCCGAGCTCGGCGTGGCTCTCGATCAGCGCGGCAACGTCGCGGCCGATGCGACGGATTACCGCTCCTCGATCGACAAGGTCTTCGCCTGCGGCGATATGCGGCGTGGCCAATCGCTCGTCGTCTGGGCAATCCGCGAAGGGCGCCAGGCGGCGCGCTCGATCGATCTGTTCCTCGAGGGGGAGAGCACACTGCCGCGCTGAGCGGTCCGGCTGCCTTTCTCGTGCGGGTCTTGCGGAGCTCCTGGCCTGCATCCCCGCCTTTGCGTCCACGACCAGGAAGAGAGCGTCGCCAAGCGCGGATCCGATTGGAATCTTGGGTTTCGAAAGCAGATCGAATGCCTCTTCTCGAAATCCACGACGTCCGCCGCAGCTTCTATGGCGTCCAGGCTCTGCGGGGAACATCCTTCACCGTCGAGGCGGGACGGATCACCGGCCTTATCGGCCCGAACGGCGCCGGCAAGACGACATTGTTCAACTGCATATCCGGGCTGATCCCGCCGAGCTCCGGCAAGATCGTCTTCGACGGTCGCGACATCACCGGGAAGCGTCCGGATCGGATCGCGGGGCTTGGGCTTGTCCGTACCTTTCAGATCGCGCGCGGATTTCCAAGGTTGTCCGTGCTCGACAATCTCTTGCTCTATGGCCGCGAGCAGCCGGGCGAAGGCCTGGTCGCGTCGCTGCTTCGGCTTCCGCAGGTGAGGCGCCGCGAGGCGGAGCTCGTGGAGCGCGCCGTGGCGATCGCCGCAAGGCTCGATCTCACGCGATTGCTCGAGGAGCGCGCCGCCAATCTCTCGGGCGGCCAGAAGAAGCTGTTGGAGATCGGCCGGGCGCTGATGGCCAAGCCCAAGCTCGTTCTGCTCGACGAGCCGGTCGCCGGCGTCAATCCAACGCTCATGCGCGAGATCGGCCTGCATCTGCGGGCGCTCGTCGAGGATGGCGTCTCCATCCTGCTGATCGAGCATCACATGGACATGATCTCGAGGCTCTGCGACCCTGTCATCGTGATGGCCGAAGGCCGGCGCCTGATCGAGGGCAGATTCGACGAGCTCGTTCGCAACGAGGTCGTGCAGGAAGCCTATATGGGACGGCGCCATTGAGCCTCCTTGCGGTCAGCGACGTCGTTGCCGGCTACGGCCCCGCCGACGAAATCCTGAAAGGTGTCGGCCTTTCGGTCGACGAGCGCGAAATCGTCGCCGTCATCGGGCCGAACGGGGCCGGCAAGTCGACGCTCTTGAAGACGATCGCCGGCCTCGTGAAGCCGAGCCGTGGCGAGATCACGCTGCGCGGCGAGTCCATCGCCGGGCGAAGGCCGCGCGACATCAGCCGCCTCGGCCTCGCCTACGTGCCGCAGGAGCACAACATCTTCCCCACCATGTCGGTCAGCGAGAATCTGGAGATGGGCGGCTATGTCGAGGCCGGCGCCGCCACCCGGATCCAGGCGGTCTTCGGCAAATTCCCGATGCTCGCGCAAAAGCGCCGGCACGCGGCACGCAGCTTGTCGGGCGGGGAGCGGCAAGTGCTGGCGATGGCGATGGCGCTGATGGTGGAGCCCGTCCTGCTGCTGCTCGATGAGCCATCCGCGGGCCTGTCGCCACTGGCTGCCGAAAAGCTGTTCGAGACCATCATCGCCATCAATCGCGAGGGCGTCGCCATCGCCATGGTGGAACAGAACGCCGGCGAAGCGTTGACCATTGCGCATCGGGCCTACATCCTGGTCGACGGCCGCAATAGCCGGGCGGGCGTGGCGGCGGAGCTTGCCGCCGATCCCGAGGTGAGACGCCTATTTCTCGGCGGATAGAGTCGGTGCGATCTCGCGATACGGATAAGCGGGGATGACCCGTTCGGATTGCACCGGATACGCCCTCCGTGGTTTGTTGGCGCCTGACCTTTCGGGACGCAGCTCCCGTACCGCCTGCAACATCAGAACGAGGCAAGCCGATGTCGATCTCCAGCACCAGCTCATCGCGCCGCTCCTTTCTCGCGGGTGCAAGCCTCTGGAGCGCAGCCGGGATTGCGCTCTCAGGCGGCCTTTCCCTCGGGGCGAGGGCGCAGGGCGCTCCACTTCGGCTCGGCGTGCTCACGCCGCTGACCGGAGCCGGGGGATTCGACGGTCCCCGCATGCTGAAGGCCATGCAGGCCGTGGCCCAAGAGGTGAACGCGGCAGGCGGCGTGCTCGGCCGAAAGATCGAGCTCGTGGTCGAGGACGACCAGACCAACCCCGAGGCGGCGGTGCGCGCCGCGCGCAAGCTCATCGATGTCGACAAGGTCCCGGTCATCATGGGAACTTGGGCCTCCGCCGTCACGACTGCGGTCGCGCCCGTGTGCTGGGAGAGCAAGACCTTCCTCACGACGGTGTCGGGCGCCGACAGCATCACCCTTCTGCCGCATCAGGGCTATTTGATCCGCACCCAGCCGAACACCCAGCTGCAGGGGACGAAGCATTGCGAGTTCATCGCCTCGCTCGGCAAGAAGCGCGTCTTCCTGATGTCGATCCAGGCGCCTTTTGCCGAGCCGATGCGTCTGAAGAGCGCGGAGGTTTTGAAGAAGAATGGATCTGAGCTCGTCGGTGGCCTCATCTATGAGAAGGACAAGACGACCTATCGCTCCGAGATCGATCAGGCGCTGAAGTCCGATCCCGACCTCATCTATCTCAACGGCTACGCGCCGGACGTGACCATCATGCTGCGCGACCTCTTCCGCGCCGGCTTCAACGGAGCGCGCTTTGCCCAATCCTACGCGGTGACGACCAAGGTCCTGGAATCCCTGCCGCCCGAGGTCACCGAAGGAACCTATACGGTGCAGCCCTCCTCCGACATCGATTCGCCGGCTTTCGCGCTCGCCGAGAAGCGCCTCGGGGAAAAGGACCCCGATTCCTACGAGACCCAGGCAACCGACTGGATCAGCCTCGTCCTCCTCACCATCGCCAAAGCGAAGGAGGCAAGCGGCACGGCCTTGCGCGACAATATCCGCAAGATCTCTCAAGGGGCGGGTGTCAAAGTCTACAGCGCTGTCGAGGGCCTCAAGCTCCTCGCCGACGGCAAGGAGATCAATTACGAGGGCGCGAGCGGCCCCTGCGACTTCAACGAGATCGGCGACGTAACCGACTGCAAGTTCCGCTACCAGATCGTCGAGCACGGCAAGTTCAAGTTCCTCAAGACGGTCTGATGCAGGTTTCGCTCCACGAGCTCCTGCAGCTCGTCGTCAACGGCATCATGACCGGCACGATACTCGCGGTCCCGGCCATCGGCCTGACGGCAATCTACGCCGTGCTGCGGTTCCCGAATTTCGCGCTGGCCTCGCATGCGACGATCGGCGCCTTCGCGGGCTATCTCGGCAATGTCTTTATGGGCCTTCCGATCATTCCTTCGCTTGGCCTAGCTTTCCTGGCGGCAGGGGGCGTCGGCGTCCTCAGCGACGAGGCGGTCTTGAAGCCGCTGAGAGCCGCCGGCTTCATTACTACGGCCATCGGCTCGATCGCGCTGACCATCATGCTTGAAAGCGCCGTGCGCTTCATCTTCGGCAACGAGCTGCGCGGCTATGATCTGCCGATCAGCAGGGACTGGCGGTACGGCGGCATCCGGGTCGGCCCGCAACAGGTCGAGAATCTCGTGGTCGCCATCCTGGTCATGGCGGCCCTGTTTCTGTTCCTGGCCTTCACCCGGACCGGCAAGGCGATGCGGGCGGTCGCGGACAATCCCATGCTCGCCGACATCAAGGGCATCGACGCCAATTTCGTGCATCGGCTGGTGAACTTCGTCGGCATGGGGCTCGCCGGTCTCGGCGGCATGCTGATCGGCCTCGACACGACGATCGACCCGCTGATCGGCTTTCGCACGATTCTGTCGATCTTCGCGGCCGCGGTCGTGGGCGGCTTGGGAAGCTTGCCGGGCGCGGTCGTGGGCGCGCTCACCGTCGGCATCGGCGAGGAGCTGTGCCTCGTCTTCCTGTCCCCGAACTACCGCAGCGCCGTCGGCTTCCTGGCGGTGCTGGTGGTGCTGACGCTCCGGCCGCGCGGCATTCTCGGCCAGCGGGCCTATTAGGGCGGCGGACAAGGCGGAAGGGTCGATGCAGAATTACCTCATTTCGATGGCGGTCACGGCGGGCATCTACGCCCTGATGGCGCTCGGCCTCAACGTCATCTGGGGCATGGCCGGCATGGTCAATCTCGGCCTCGTCGGCTTCTTCGCCGTGGGTGCCTATGTCTCGGCGTTGCTCACGCTCAAGCTCGGCCTGCCGATCGCGATCGGCATGATCGCCGGAGCCATCGTCGCTTCGCTGGTGGGCGTCGCGGTGGCGCTGATCACGGCTCGGCTGCGCGGCGACTATATGGCGATCGTGACGCTCGGCTTCGCCGAGACCATCCGCATCATCGCCAGCAACGAGATCTGGCTGACCAACGGCACGGACGGCTTGTCGGGCATTCCCGGCCCGTTCCGCTCGGAACTTTCGCCGGAGGGGTTCAACCTTCTCTATCTGTGCATCGTCTCGGCAGTGGTGATCGCCGCCTTCGTGGTCGCCGAGCGGCTTTGCCACTCCCCGTTCGGACGGGTCTTGAGGGCGATCCGCGACGACGAGCAGGTCGCATCCGTCGCCGGCAAATACGTGATGGCGTTCAAGATCAAGGCCTTCGCCGTCGGCTCCGCGGCCTTGGGCCTCGCGGGCGCGCTCTATGGACACTACACCTCGTTCATCGCGCCCGACATCTTCGTGCCGCTCTTGACGCTCTACATCAAGTTGTCATTGCTCGCCGGCGGCCTCGGCAACAACCGCGGCGCCATTCTCGGCGCCGTGGTCGTGGTGTTCTTCCTCGAATCGACGCGCTTCGTCATTCCCCTGGTCCCGGGCTTGAGCGCCGTGCAAGGGGCGGCGCTGCGCGAATTCCTGATCAGCGCCTCGCTGATCGTCATCCTGCGCTGGCGTCCCGGCGGCCTCGTCCCTGAACGGATATCCCCCTTGGTGAAGCTGCCCCAGATCGCCGGCCTGCCGGTCGAGATGGGCAGGGCTCCGGGCTTGGGCTGACGGCCGGCGCCGGACGCGCTCCTTCTCCCGCGAGCGGGGGGCAGGCGGGGCGCCGGCACCACTTCCACTGCCACTCGAACCCAAGGAGAAGATCACATGTCGAAAAGCAAGGAGACGCTCACCCTCGCCGATCTCGCTCGCGTCCAGGCGGCCATCGGCGCCAAGCATGCGCCCGACGAGCCCTATCGGGCGGTCGACCACCTGGCGCAGCGAGTCCTCGGGCACCGCCTCTTCACGGTCATGCGCCACCGCGAGGAGACCGCCGAGGTCGAGCGCGTCTACAGCAACAACACCACGGCCTATCCGGTCGGCGGCCGCAAACGGAAGATGGGCACCGCCTGGGGCGAGAAGGTCCTCGATCGCGGCGAGGTCTTCATCGCGGCAAACCCCGACGAGCTGCGCCAGGCCTTCCCCGATTACGAGCTGATCTTCAGCCTCGGCATCGGCTCGATCATGAACGTGCCGATCGGCTATGGCGGACGCATTCTGGCCACCATGAATATTTCGGGCGAGGCAGGCCAGTATCGCGACGAGGACGTGCCGACCGCGAAAGCGCTCGGCGCGCTTCTCGTGCCGGTGCTCCTCGCTTCAGAGCCGGCACCGGCCGGCTGAGGGGCAAGGATTGCGAAGTCCGCGCGCTGTCAGGCTGCGCTCGCCTTGCGTGCCGCCATCATCGCCTCGAGCCCTTCGGTCATCTCGTCCCAGACACGCCCGAGCGCCGCGTCGTTTCGTGCCGTCTCGGCATAGGCTGCGATCGCCTTGTGGCGCTCGAGGAGGCTTGGTCTTTTGGCGAAGCTCATCAGCCCGTCGAGCGTGAAGCGCACGGGCGTCAGCCAGACATCGGCCGTGGTCAGCTGACCCGGAAAGGCGAATTCGCCAACAAGCAGCATCGCCTCGAGATGCTTCAGTCCCTCATCGAGCTTGCCGAGCTGGGCAGCGATCGCTGCTTCGTCCTTGGTCTTCTCGTCGAACAGCGAAAACAACGGCATGATCGCCTGCATCACATAGAGATCGGCGACCTGCGTGATGAGCCGCACCTGCGCCAGAGCTTCGGCGGTGTCAGGCCGCAGTGACGGCTCGGGATAGGCATCCTCGAGATATTCGACGATGACGCCGGATTCGGCAATCACCGTGTTGTCGTCGAGGACGAGAATCGGAATGCGCACGAGCGGATTGATCTGACGATATTCAGGCGACGTCCGCCAATCCTCGGGCGGCGCGACGATGTCGATGCTGAGGCCCTTGGCGTAGATCGCGCCGCGCACGCGGGCCGCGTAAGGCGACAGGGGCAAGGAATAGAGCTGCACGCAATTCTCCTCACATGAGCGAAGACGCTATCTCCGATGCCACCTTGTCTTGAACGAAGCAAGAACAATTTTGTTTGCGAATGGCGAATGGCGAATGGCGAGCAGCGAGTGGATAGCAGCGCTCTCAGCCCGTGCCTGCCATTCGCTCTTCGCCATTCGCTCGTCTTACCGTCTTCGCAAGACGAAGAGGGCACCCGCCACCGGACGGTTGGCCTCCAGGCGAAGCGTCGTCGGCACCGTCTCGACGAGGGTGAAGTCCTGCTTGGCAAGCTCCTCCACATAGGAGATGCGATGCGCGAAACGGCCGGTCGGCAGCACCGTGAAATCGGCTTTGTCCGTGCTCTCGATATTGAAGGCGAAAAGGCCATTCTCGCTGAGCGCGCGCGCGGCATGCCTGAAAAGCCCGCTCATATCGCCGAAATAGACCAGAAGATCGGTTCCGAAAATGAGATCGAAGCGATCCTGCATTCCTTCGAGGAAGGAGGCGGCCTCCGCGATCTGGAGGTGGTCATAGAGCTTGCGGGCTTTCGCCTTCTCGAGCATGCGCGGCGAGATATCGATGCCGGTCATCGTGCCCGAGAGCTTGCGCAGCAGCGGGCCCGCGAGCCCCGTGCCGCAGCCGAGCTCCAGGACTTTCGGGAACCGTCTACCCGTCGCCTGCAACAGCGCATTGAGCTTCTCGGGGACATGATAGTCGAGGATTTCGACGAGCGTCTGGTCAAAGCCCTCGGCAAAGCCGTCGAAATACGCGACGAGATAATCGTCAGGCGCGCGCTCGATCGGACCGCCGGCGAGCGCCGCCAGCAGGTAGCGCTCCACCGGATCCTCGCCCGCCCATTCCCGGCGCGCCGTGCCCAATTTGAGTGCCGCCTCGCGATGGCCGTAGCCGCTGAGAAGCTGGAACGCCGTCCGCGTCACCTTGGCGAGATCTTCGCCATGGGCGCCGGCCGTTTGGCGATAGATGGCGAGCGCATCCCCGACCGGCCCCCGGATGACGGCTTCGATCAGCCGGCAGAGAGCGAGCTTCTGCATGATCTTCGGATCGACAGGCGAGAGGCTCGCCTGCAGCGCGAAAGCCTCGGCTGCGGCCGAGAAACCGCCCAAGCCATCGCCCGCCGGGCCGCGGCCGGCCCGCGCCGCCAAGGTCTCGTTGCCCTGGCTGATGGC
>JBIOEK010000146.1:0-8286 GCA_044445925.1 Hyphomicrobiales bacterium | reverse complement strand
CCTACACTGCGGCGGTGGCGCAGCATGCCGGCAAGGAGGCGATGATCGCCGATATCATGAGACGCTACGTTCGCCTGGTCTACAAGAGCGGCGACGGCAAGCTCGGGACTTTCGACAAGCAGCGCGTCCAGACCATGGCCGACTTCTATCTCAAGGCCGGCATCCTGACGGAGGCCGAGCGGGCCGAGGATGTCTTCACCAATGACCTCGTTCCGGGCTGAACCAGCCTCCGCGGAGGTCGAGAAGCAAGGCGCGGGCTTTTGGCCACTCGGCCCGGGCGCCGCGGGCCTGACAAAGCCTTTCGCCATGCTTGCGGTTGCGGTCGTCGTGCTTTCGGCATGGCAGATCCTGCCCGGCGCGCTCGGCGTTCCAAGGTTCATCATCCCGACGCCGATCGACATGTGGACCGAGGCGCAGCGCATGGTCCTGCGAGACAATCTTGCCCGGCATTTCGTCTCGACGGCCTGGACGACGGTTGCGGGCTTCATGCTGGGCGGCCTTTTCGGAGCCGGCATCGGCTATCTGCTCAGCATGTCGCGCTTCTGGGAAAGCGTGCTCTCGCCTTATATTCTCGCGATGCAGATCGCGCCGAAAGTCGCTTTCGCGCCGCTCTTCATCATGTGGTTCGGCTACGGCTTCTGGCCGAAGCTCGTCACGACCATCCTGGTCGTCTTCTTCCCGATCCTGGTCAATGTCGTGCAGGCCCTGCGCGTCGCCGATCGCGATCTCATCAATCTGGCGCGCGCCTATGCGATGACGCGCGCCCAGACCTTCTGGAAAATCCTCTTCCCGCTGTCGCTGCCGGCACTCATGGCGGGCCTACGCATCGGCGCGACGCTCGCCGTCATCGGAGTGACGGTCGGCGAGCTCGTGGGCGGCAATACCGGCCTCGGCTTCCTGATCACCTATGGCGAAGGGCAGTCCAACACCGCCATGGTGTTCGACGCCATCGTGCTTTTGACCGCGATCGGCATCGTGCTCTACTGGATCGTCGGCCTGATAGAGCGGCGCGTGCTTCACTATGTTTGAGCCCGCCAATCGTCGGCGACGCGTGGAGATCGTCGGCGGTGGCTTTGCGGGGCTCGCGGCGGCGACCGCGCTCGCAAAGCGAGGCTGGGCCGTGCGCGTCCATGAAAGGAGCGACGAGCTTCGCACCACGGGCGCCGGCATCTATGTCTACGAGAACGGGGTTCGCGTCCTCGAAGCGCTGGGCGCGCTCGACGAGGCCATCGAAGGCGCGTCCGTCTCTCGCACCCGCGAGGTTCGCGACGAAAGGAACCGCCTCCTCTCCGTCCACCATTGGGGAGGCTCGGGGCGGGTCTATTCCATCCTCAGGCAAAAGCTGATCAACGCGCTGGCGGCCGCGGCAAGGCGGGCGGGAGCCGAGATCGTGACCGGCTCGGCGGGCATCGCCGTCACGACCGAGGGGCGGTTGACGCTCTCTGATGGCCCGGCCGTCGCGGCCGACCTCGTCATCGCCGCCGATGGCGTCAACTCCAAGATCCGCGACGACCTCGGCCTCGTCGCGACGCGCAAGCCGATGCCGGACGGCGCCATCCGCGTTCTCATCGAAAAGACGCTCGCGGAGAGAGAGGCGGGCGATACCGGAACGACCACCGAATACTGGTCGGGCAGCCATCGGATCCTGCATACGCCATGCAGCGATCGGGAGATCTATCTCGCCTTGACCATGCTCGATGACGACCCTGCGGCCAAGGCGGTGCCGATCGACGCTGCCCTTTGGCGCCGTTGGTTTCCACATCTCCAAGGGGTTATCGATCGTATCGGAGAGGGCGGGCGCTACGATCGTTTCGAGCTGATCAAGCTCAAGGCTTGGTCGGCGGGGCGCATTGCCGTCATAGGCGATGCCGCCCATGCGCTGCCGCCCAATCTCGGGCAGGGCGGCGGCTGCGCCATGATGAACGCGCTCTCGCTTGCCGTTCATCTCGACGGGGCGACCGACATTCGAGCGGCGCTGGCCGCTTGGGAACGCAATGAGCGCCCATTGACCGAGCATACCCAGCGAATGTCGCTGTTCTTCGGCATGGCGACGACCTGGCCGCCGCCGCTGCAGCGCCTCTTCTTCTATGTCACCGGCCGCTCGAAACGCGTCGCGCAGATGCGCACGCGCACCGCTCGCCACAAGCCCACCGGAACCTTCTAGTCAAAGGAGACCACCATGGCCCGACTTCGTCATTTCGCCATCTGCGTCAGCGACCTTGAAGCGTCGGCCAAATTCTACGAAACCGTGTTCGAGCTGAAGCGGGTCGGCGCCGAGGATCTCGACATCGGCTCGGCGATCTATATGAGCGACGGCGTCATCAATCTCGCGCTCCTCAGATTCAAGGGTGAGCGCGGCAGCGGCCTGAAGGATGCCGCGACCTTCACCGGCCCCAACCATTTCGGCTTCCAGGTGGACGACCTCGTCGAGACCCAGAAACGCATCGAGGCGGCCGGCGGGCGGTTCTTCTTTGATCTCGGAGATGAGCGCAAGGGCAATTTCGAGCGCAAGTTCAAGGACCCCGACGGCATCATCTTCGACATCTCGAAGCATGGATGGGTGGGCACGGATGGGAGGCAGGAGCCCAGCTGACCTTGTTGCTGCTCTCGAGCAGGGATCGCCTCAGGGTTTTTCGGGCGGCTTCTCGCCGGTGCGGCGGAAATGGGCGAGCCAGCAGGCGATCGCGGCCGCCACGGGGCCCGGAAGCGGAGAGCGGGAATTGATGTAGCGCCAGACCTGCGTCCGGTCGATGCCGAGCGAGGAGGCAAGCGCCGCCACCCAGCCGCGCTCGCCCCAGATTTCGAGGGACGCCGATTTCAGCTCATCGGGCGTCATGCGCTTCGCTTTCCGCGATGAAGCGCAGCACGGCCTCGGAGAAGCCGTCGATATGCGTCCATCTCCCATAGCCGACGCCGTTCTTGGCGCTCGCGACGTTGATCATATAGGCGCGCCGCACGACGGGATCGGGCACGCGGTCACGGCTCTGCTCGTCGGTCACCACGATCAGCCGGTCGGCCGCCATCTTGTTGATCTGCGTCACCGCCTCGCCAAGCAGCGTGCCCTGATGGGGCTGCGAGCCGATCACCGCGTCGATCCCGGCCATTCCCCGCCTTGGCGGTACCTCGACCACGGTATTCGAGAAGCTGAATACCCTGAGATCCCCATGCAGGACGCTGGCGAGCGCCGCCGCCGCGTCGATTCGCTTCATGTCGCTCTTTCGCGAAAGGGCGTAGTCCATCGATCCTGATACGTCGACGAGCACGATCGTCCTGCCCTTCAAGGCAGGCCCCGTGGCGATGGCTTCGCACAAGGCCGTGTCGATCGCGGGCTCGAGCTGCGGCGCGGCGCGCGCCGCCGCGACATAGCGGAACGGCAGCACGCGATCGGCCCCCTTGCGGGAAAGGATCGCGCCGCGCACGAGATCGAGATCGCAGCCGGCCTCGACGATGTTGCGCAGGTTGCGCAGCAACGCGAGATAGCCGAGCTGGCCCCCCTTGATCAGGCGCTCGAAGGTATCCTTCTTGTCGGCGCCGCCCGAGAGCGCCACCTCCCAGGTGTCCGGCGTCTCGAGCTCGTCGTCGACGAGCCGCTTCCACAGCGCCTCGCGCTCGGGCGAATCCGGCTTCGCATGGCACAGGAACAGGACGTCGCGCAGTTTGACCGCGTTATCGCGGTTGTATTTCGCGAGCGCGTATTCGTCGAATTTGAGGAAGGCCTGCGCCAGTCCCTTCTTGACCTGCGCCGAGAGCGGGCGGCGCTTCATCTTGCCGTCCTTCGTCCAGTAGATGGCCAGGAACTCGGAGAGCTCGTCGGCGCGCCGGATCGTGCCGGCGATGGCCTCCGCGACCATCTTGCCGCGCCCACGCCGCGTCAGCCCGTTGAGCAGCATCAAGGGCGCATGGCGCAGATGAAATTTGGAGCGCGCCTCGACCGCGAGATCGGCGACGATTCGCGGCTCGACCTGTCCCGCGAGCTCGAGGATGCGGTCGCCGATCGTCTGGCCGTCCTCATAGAACTCCTTCTCGAATAGCAGACAGGACAGGACGGAGCGGCGAAGCTGCCGCTCGGCATCGATACGCTTCGCCGGCGCCCCCTCATGGGTGAGGGCTGCGCCCGCAACCTTGCCGGGCTTGACGTTGGTGCTCGCCATCTTCGCCTCCATGGGAGGCAATATGATGCTCGGGAACAGACGGATTCGGGGCTTTGTTTGCATTTCAGGCAAGAAGTAACCGAAGCCTACGCCGCAAGCACCATATTGCCTCGTTGGTCGGGGCTTGCGGTTGGCACGGCGAGACGCGGGAACAGGCGAAAACGGTACGATACGCGCTCTGGCCGCTGAGCTACCGCCAGGTTGCCCCGGCGGGTTGAATTCGAACCAACGACCTCGTCCTCCACAGGGAAGTAACCGTTATCTACGCCGCGCGCCTCGCCGTGCCGCTCGGGAATAAGCGTGATCGGCATTCGTCATTGGAGTGAAGTAGCCGATCACTTCGCCGCAAGCAGCGGCGGCCCTATGGCATGGAATGTTGCGATATGCAACATTCCATATGGAGTTGCCGATATGGGGCTTGGCATTGGGCGGCCATGAATGCGCTCAAGGAAAGGCTCGGGTTGCCTCGGGATCGGATCGGCGGCCCGATGCGTTGTCGAGGCTTGTCGCCATCGCATATCGAGCAGTGCCCGCATCTGCGCGAGAGCAGCCTCGGACCGCTTGAATTGCTCATCCGTAGCGCGATATTGCGGCTGCGCCCCTACCCATCCGCTATTTCGTCAGTGGCTTGAGGACATCCCATGCCCCATCCTGCCTTGTCGGCCTCCCATGTCGCCGTCGTCACCGGCGGCGCGTCGGGAATAGGGCTTGCCGCCGCCCGCCGCTTCGCCGGGCTCGGCATGAAGGTCTGCATCGCCGATATCGGGCGGGAGAAGCTCGACCGGGCCTTGCGGGAGCTGGCCTCGATCGCGCAAGGTGGCGCCGAAAGCGTGTTGGCGGTCGAATGCGATGTCAGCCGGGTCGATCAGGTCCGCCAGCTTGAAAGCGAGGTTCGCCGGAACTTCGGCGCCGTCCATGTTCTCATGAACAATGCCGGCATCCAGCCCGGCAGCGCCATCTTCGGGCCTCAGGATAATTGGCAACGGATCATCGCGGTCAATCTCTTCGGCATCGTCCATGGCACACAGGTTTTCGTGCCGGGGATGATTGGGCAGGCCGGGGCGGGGCTCGTCATCAACACGGGCTCGAAGCAGGGCATCACGACGCCGCCCGGCGACCCGGCCTACAACGTGTCGAAGGCAGGCGTGAAAGCCTTTACGGAAGCCTTGCAGCATGAGCTGCGCAACACGTCAGGCTGCCGGATCAGCGCGCATCTCTTGATTCCTGGTTTCGTCTTTACGCCCCTCACCGCGAAAAACCGTACCGAAAAGCCGGCCGGCGCCTGGACCCCCGAGCAGACGGTCGATTTTATGCTGGAGCGGCTCGAGGCGGGGGATTTCTACATTCTCTGTCCGGACAATGATGTCGAGCGTTCGATCGACGAGCGCCGCATCCTCTGGGCCGCCGGCGACATCGTCGAGAACCGGCCCCCGCTGTCGCGCTGGCACCCGGACTATGCCGAGAACTTCGCCGAATTCCTGAAGCGCCGCTGATCTCGCTCGATGAAAGGCGGCGTCACCCGAGATCGAGAAAGCGATCGAGGCCCAACAACTTCTCGATCATGAAGACGATGGCGATGCTCAACAGGATCAGGAGAGTGGCCATGGCGGCCACCGTCGGATCGTCGAAGTCCCGGATATAGCTGAACGCCTCGACCGGAAGCGTCGTCGTCCGCAGATCGGTGAGGAAGACGGTGATGGAGAAATTGTCCATCGCCTCCACGAAGGCGAAAGTGCCGCTTGCGATCAAGCCTGGGGTCAGCGACGGCAGGGTCGCGAGGATGAAAGCTTTGAGCCGGCCGGCGCCGAGATTGCGCGCCGCGGTCTCGAGATCGGGATCGACGCCGGCGAGATTTGCGACGAGCGGGCGCAATGCGAGCGGCAGCGTGAAGCAGGTCATGGCGACCACGATCGGCCAATATCCGACGCCGATCCCCGATTGAGCGAGAAGGCTCAAGGCAGCCATTCCGGTGACGACGCCCGGTACGAGGAGCGGCGCCGAGACGAGACCGAGCAGAACGCCCCGTCCACGAAACGGATGGCGGACCGCGAGGACCGCCGTCGGCAGGGCGATCGCCAAGGTCGCGATCGTCACGATCGTCGAGATGCTCAGGGAATTGAACATCGCCGCCCTGAAGCGATCATTGGCGAAGAAGTTGACGAACCATTTGCCGGTCACGCCGGTAGGCGGAAAGACCAGATAGCTCGTCGGGCTGAAGGCGTAGATGATGATGAAGGGCAGCGGCAGCACGATGAAGGTGACGACGCCGGCCGCGACCACCGACAAGCTGCGCGGATAGGAACGCGCGCCGCTCATGAGGTTTCGGACGCCCCGAAGCGCGCGCCGATGAGGCGCCTCGCCAAGGCGAGGCCGCCGAGCACGATGAGAACGAGCAGCAGGAAGAGCACGGAGAGCGAAGCGGCCGAGGGGATGTCGTAGCTCGACAGGATGCGCTCATAGATGAGGGTCGCCATCACCTGGACGCGCCCCCCACCCAGGAGCTGCGGGAAGAGGAAGGCTCCGAGCGAGAGCGCGAAGGCGAGCGATGAAGCTGCGGCGAGCCCCGGCAGCGAGAGGGGCAAGGTCACGTGGCGGAACACGCCGCCGCGCGTGGCGCCGAGATTGCGCGCCGCCTGCTCGAGGCTCGATGGGATCGTCCTGATCGATCCAAACAGCGTGAGCACGAAGAAGGGCAAGATGAAATTGAGGACGCTGATCACCACGCCGGTCTCGTTGTTGATCAGCGCCAGGCGCGGCAGGTGAAGCGCCTGCAGGCCAAGATTGATAAGACCGCGATTGCCGAGGACGATCGTCCAGGCATAGGCGCGGGTCACGCCGCCCGAGAGGAAGGTGGCGACGAGGCAAAGCAGGATCGCACGCCGCACTGTGCTCGAAGGCGAGCGCGCCAGGACATAGGCGAGCGGGTAGCCGAGCAGGACCGACAGCAGGGTGATCAGGAAGGCGAGCTCGATGGTGTTGAGCACGGTCTGCCGCACGGCGGTCGAGCCGAGGGCGCGCTCGTAATTCGCCATGGAGAGCGGCCCGTGCATGACGGCGCCCCCCGGATCGACCCGCATCAGGCTGACGCTCGCGAATGACAGCAATACGACGCAGAACAAGGCGACGATGCCAAGGCTCGGCAAGGCGAGCCAGAGGATATGGCGCTGCCGGTTCATGGCGAGGGGGCGAGGAGCGTGCAGCGCGAGGGCGGGAAGCGCAGCGCGACGGGATCCCCCGGCGCAAGGGTGCGCTCCTCCCGGCGCGGCTGAATGACGATCACGACAAGATCTCGTGCGATCTCGATCTCGTAGCGGACCGAGGAGCCGATCCGGCGCGCGAAGCCGATGCGCCCTGCGATCTCGCTCTCGCCGCCTGCCGGGCCGGCGGAGAGCTCGATCGCCTCGGCCCGGATGGCGAGTTCGGCCGCTGCGCCCGGTCCTGGCGCTGCCAGTCCCGTGACCGCGGCAAGGCCCGTGAGGCGGGCGCCTGCGAGGTTAGCGACGATATCTTTCGGCGTCGCCTGCTCGATGCTGACCGGCAGGATGTTCTCGACTCCCATGAAGCGGGCCGTGAACTGCGTGCGCGGCCGATCATAGATCTCGTCCGGCGTGCCCGTCTGCTCGATCCTCCCTGCGTTCATCACGGCGATGCGGTCGGAGAGGATGAGCGCCTCCTTCTGATCATGGGTCACGATCAGCGAGGTGATGCCGAGAGCCTGCTGCAGCTTGCGCAGCTCGACCTGCATGTCGTCGCGCAGATTCTGGTCGAGCGCCGCGAAGGGCTCGTCGAGCAGCAGGACGCGCGGGCGCGTCACGACGGCGCGGGCGAGCGCCACGCGCTGACGCTGCCCGCCCGACAATTGCCGGGGATAGCGGTCGGCGAGACCCTCGATGCGCACCAGCCCCAGCGCCTCGGCGATGCGCGCGCTGCTCTCGGGCCTCGAGACGCCGCGCATCCGCAGGCCGAAGCCGATATTATCGCGCACGTTCAGATGCGGGAACAGCGCATATTGCTGGAACAGCATGGCGGTCTGCCGCTTCTCGGGCGGCACCGGCAGAAGCGAGGTTCCGTCGATGCGGATATCGCCCTCGTCGGGATCGACGAAGCCGGCGATCGCCTGCAGCACGGTGGTCTT